>JAFLCM010000222.1 GCA_017303565.1 Planctomycetota bacterium | reverse complement strand
ACGGGGTCGAAGGCGACGTTCGGCAAGTCGACCGACAACGGGATCAAGTTGGCGGTGAAGGAGGTCAACGCCGCCGGGGGCGTGACGATCAACGGCGAGAAGCGGATGGTGCAGCTGGTGTCCGAGGACACCGAGGGCAAGGCGGAGAAGGCCGGAACGGTGGTGACGAAACTGATCACCAAGGATCAGGTGAAGGCGGTCCTGGGCGAGGTGGCGAGCAGCATCACGCTGGCGGGCGCGCCGGTGGCGCAGCAGTACGGCGTGCCGATGATCACGCCGTCGAGCACGAACCCGGACTGCACGAAGGTGGGGGACATGATCTTCCGGGTGTGCTTCATCGACCCGTTCCAGGGGTTCGCGTGCGCCAAGTTCACGCGGGAGAACCTGAAGCTCGACAGCGTGGCGGTCTTGTTCGATCAGGCGGGGGCGTACTCGGTGGGGTTGAAGGACGAGTACATCAAGGCGTTCGAGTCGATGGGGGGGAAGATCGTGAGCACGCAGGCGTACAACGAGGGGGACAGCGACTTCAAGGCGCAGCTGACGCGGATCCGCGAGGCGAAGCCGCAGGCGATCTTCGTGCCGGGGTACTACACCGAGGTGGCGAACATCGCGCTGCAGTCGAAGCAGCTCGGGATGGACGTGCCCCTGATCGGCGGGGACGGGTGGGACTCGGAGGACCTGGCCAAGAACGCGGGCAAGGCGATCGAGGGGTCGTACTACTCGAATCACTACGCGAGCGACCAGCCTTCGAAGGAGATCCAGGACTTCGTGTCGGCGTACCGGAGCGATTTCGGCTCGACGCCCGACGGGCTGGCGGCGCTGGGGTACGACGCGGCGAAGCTGCTCTTTGACGCGATGTCACGGGCCAAGAGCCTGGAGGGGAAGGACCTGCGCGACGCGATCGCGGCGACGAAGGACTTCAAGGGCGTGACGGGGGTGATCACGCTGAACGCGGAGCGGGACGCGGTGAAGCCGGCGGTGATGGTGCAGATGAAGGGCGGGGTGCCGGTGTACGCGGCGACGGTGGAGCCGACGCGCTGAGACCGTGACGAGAACCGTGTAACCACTGGCCTGACACCCGCGCTTGGACCAACTGCTGCAAACCCTGAAGGACGGCGTGACGCTCGGGAGCCTGTACGCGCTGATCGCGCTGGGCTACACGATGGTGTACGGCATCCTGAAGTTCATCAACTTCGCGCACTCGGACATCGTGGTCCTGGGGGCGTGGCTGAGCCTGACGATCGCGGCGAAGCTGCTCGCGCTGATGGGGATCGTCGATCCGCCGGCGTGGATGGGCGCGGTGGTCCTGGTGGGGGCGATGGTGGCGTGCGGGGCGGTGGGGTTCACGATCGAGCGGCTGGCCTACAAGCCGCTGCGGGGGGCGCCGCGGCTGAACGTCCTGATCACGGCGATCGGGGTATCGCTGCTTTTGCAGAACACCGGTCAGTTGAGCGCGCTGTTCGGCACCAGCCCGCGGCGGATCCCGGACCTCTTGCCGGATACCACGCTGCTGTCGATCGGTCAGGTGCAGTTGAAGCTGCTCGACGTGGTGGGGGCGGGGACGGCGATCGCGCTGATGGTGGCGCTGGAGTGGCTGGTCTTCCACACGAAGATCGGGCGGGCGATGCGGGCGACGAGCCACAATGTGAACGTGGCGGCGCTGATGGGCATCCCGGTCAACCGCATCATCTCGTTCACGTTCGTGCTGGGGTCGATGCTGGCGGCGGCGGGCGGGTTCTTGTGGGCGCTGAAGTACCAGACCATCAAGCAGACCGCGGACTCTTCGTGGGTGCTGCTGGGGCTGAAGGCGTTCGTGGCGGCGGTGGTTGGGGGGATCGGCAACGTGCGCGGGGCGATGCTGGGCGGGCTGGCGATCGGGATGATCGAGCAGTTCGGGGCGGCGTATCTGTCGTCGAGCATGAAGGACGTGTACGTGTTCACGATCCTGATCCTGGTGCTGCTGGTGCGTCCCAGCGGGCTGCTCGGGAAGGCGACGATCGAGAAGGTGTGAACGGGCGGGCCTGGAAGAACATGGCATCGAGCGACGCCAACCTCCTGAGTCTGATCACGGCGAGCCGACCCGGCGCCGCGCCGACGCTGCTGCGCTCGGCGCTGCCGGTGGTGGTGATCGTGGCGCTGGCGGTAATGGCGCAGGTGGTGCTGAAGGGCCTGCTGGGCGGGTACTACGCGGACCTGGCGATCACGATCGGCGTGAACATCGTGCTGGCGGTGTCCCTGACGATCGTCAACGGGTTCACCGGGCAGTTCTCGATGGGGCACGCGGGGTTCCTCGCGGTGGGCGGGTACGTGTCCGGGGCGGTGACGTACTACTTCTCGCTCACGCAGTGGGGCAGCGCGGCGGCGGCGGGGGGCAGGCTGAGCGGGATGCCGCTGTCGACCGAGGGGCTGGCGTGGCTGGGCGCGGGGGACGTGCTGTTCCCGGTCGCGCTGCTGATCGGCGGGCTGGTCTCGGCGCTGCTCGGGCTGGCGGTGGGGCTGCCGTCGCTGCGGCTGCGGGGGGATTACCTCGCGATCGTGACGCTGGGGTTCGGGGAGATCATCCGGGTGGTGATCCAGCAGAGCGGGCCGGCGCTCAAGACGCCCGAGGCGGCGGAGCAGGCGGGGGTGCTGGGGATGGCGACGGGGCTGGGCGGGGCGCTGGGGTTCGGGGGTCTGCCGAAGTACACGAGCCTGTTCTGGGTGGTGCTGTTCGCGGGTCTGACGATGCTGGTGGCGTACCGGATCAAGACGTCGACGTCGGGGCGGGCGATGCTGAGCGTGCGCGAGGACGAGATCGCGGCGGAAGCGATGGGGGTGAACACGACGCGGACGAAGGTGTGGGCGTTCGTGATCGCGGCGTTCTTCGCGGGGATCGCCGGGGGGCTGTACGCGCACAAACTCGGCGTGGCGCTGGGGCCGGTGGACGCGGGGTTCCAACGGTCGTTCGACATCATCATCATGGTGGTGCTGGGCGGACTGGGTTCGATCAGCGGCGCGGCGCTGGCGGCGGTGGTGGTGACGATGCTGCCGGAGTACCTGCGGGCGGTCGCGGACTACCGGATGATCATCTTCGCGCTGGCGCTGATCCTGATGATGATCCTGCGTCCCAAGGGGCTGCTGGGCGTGCGCGAAGTGTGGGACGCGGACCTGTGGCGGGGGTTGTTCCGGCGGGGGAAGAGCGCGAAGGGGGGCGGCAAGTGAGCCTGCTGATCGCTCAAGGCGTCAGCAAGTCTTTCGGCGGGCTGAAGGCCGTGCAGGGCTTTGCGCTGGAACTGCCCGAGCGTGGCCTGTACGGGCTGATCGGTCCGAACGGCGCGGGCAAGACGACGGTGTTCAACCTGCTGACGGGCGTGTACCGCCCGGACGAGGGGACGGTCAAACTCGCGGGGCGGGAACTGACGCGCCTGCGGCCTAACCGGATCGCTGGGGAGGGACTGGCGCGGACGTTTCAGAACATTCGTCTGTTCGGCGAGCTGAGCGTGATCGACAATCTGAAGGTGGCGTGTCACCTGCGGTGCCCGCACGGGATGCCGGCGGCGGTGCTGCGGCTCGCCGGGCACCGGGCTCAGGAGCGGGCGCTGGCGGAGCGGTGCGGGCGGCTGCTGGAGATGTTCGGGCTCGCTTCGCGGGCTCACGAGCAGGCGCGGAACCTGCCGTACGGCGACCAGCGGCGACTGGAGATTGCCCGGGCGATCGCCACCGGCCCAAAGGTGCTGCTTCTCGACGAACCCGCGGCGGGCATGAACCCTCAAGAGAAGAAGGAACTGCGGACGCTGATCCGCTCGGTGCGGGACACCTTCGGGCTCGCGGTGCTGCTGATCGAGCACGATATGGGGGTGGTGATGGACCTGTGCGAGCGGATCACGGTGCTGGACTACGGGAAGGTGATCGCGCACGGCCCGCCGGAACAGGTGCAGAAGGACCCGAAGGTGATCGAGGCGTATCTGGGGGCGCCGGCGGCCTGAGAGCGACACATGGCAAATCGCAAATGGCAAATGGCAAATCAGGATGGCGTGCTCGTGGGCGCGGCTCCTGTCCATTCGCCACTTCGCCAACTCGCCATTCGCCCCTCTTCATTTGCTCTTTGCCATTTGCTCTTTGCGATTTGATTCCATGCCCCTCCTCGAAGTCTCCAACCTGATCGTCCGCTACGGCGCCATTGAGGCGCTGCACGGGGTGTCGCTGTCGGTTGAGCAGGGGCAGATCGCCACGCTCATCGGGTGCAACGGCGCGGGCAAGTCGACGACGCTGCGGGCGGTGTCGGGGCTGCTGAAGCCCGCGAAGGGCTCGATCCGCTTCGACGGCAAGGAGATCACCGGGGTCGCGCCGCACGAGATCGTGCGGCTGGGCGTGGCCCACTCCCCCGAGGGCCGCGGCGTGTTCCCGCAGATGACCGTCGATGAGAACCTCGACCTGGGGGCGTTCGCGCGGCCGCGCTCGGAGAAGGACCAGATCAGGAAGGACCGCGAGAAGTCCCTCGACCTTTTCCCGCGCCTCCGGGAGCGCCTCAAGCAGTTGGCGGGGACGCTCTCTGGGGGCGAGCAGCAGATGCTGGCGATGGCCCGGGCGCTCCTGGCACGCCCGCGGCTGCTGCTGCTCGATGAGCCGAGTCTCGGCCTGGCTCCGCAGGTGGTGCAGACGATCTTCCAGATCATCCGCGACATCAACGCCGCGGGCACCACCATCCTGCTGGTGGAGCAGAACGCGCACATGGCGCTGAAGGTGGCCCACCACGGGTACGTGCTGGAAACGGGCAGGATCGCGATGAGCGATTCGGCCCGCGTGCTCGAGGCGAGCGACGAGGTGCGCAAGGCGTACCTCGGGATTGGGTGAGGGCGAAGGCAAGAGGCAAGAGGCAAGAGTGGAATGCCTTCGCCAGTGGGGAGTGGGGGCGCTCAGCGACGCCGGCGGGCGCTGATGAGGCCCCCGATGCCCAGCAGGCCCGTGATCCCCGGCGCGGGCACCACAGTCA
>JAFLCM010000221.1 GCA_017303565.1 Planctomycetota bacterium | reverse complement strand
TTTCTGTTGCGAAGGGCAAATCAAAAATCCAGCTCTCTAGTGTGTAGGTATAAAAACGGGTGCCAAAAACTTCTTTGAAAGTTTTTTGATGACTTCATCCTGGTGGGTCTGGGGAAGAAGGACTCGTTCGGCTCGGGTGACCTGCGCAACGTCGCGGGCGCGGTGGGGCGGCGGCTGGCGGTGACGAAGGACGAGCAGGTGTCGATCGAACTCGGCGGGGCGCTGGGCGCCGCGGGCAAGCGCGTGGACCTCGCGTCGGCGGGGTCGGCTTTCGGCGAGGGGCTGGGACTGGTGGGGTACCCGTTCGATCACTTCAAGGGGACGGGCAACGGGGGCGCTCCCAAGCGGGGCACGCTGAGCGTGAACTCGTCGGATGCGGCGTTCGCGAGCGGGCTGGCGCGGGGGCTGGCGCTGGCGGAGAGCGCGAACTTCGCCCGCGGGCTGTCGCACACGCCGCCGAACATCTGCACGCCGGCGTTCGTCGCGGAGCAGGCCCAGAAGCTGGCCCGGAAGACCGGCCTGAAGTGCACGGTGTGGAAGGGTGAGACGCTGGTGAAGGAGCGTTTCGAGGGGCTGATCAACGTGGGCAAGGCGTCTGAGAACCTGCCGTGCATGATCCGGCTGGAATACAAGCCCAAGGGCGGTGGGCGGAGCAGCAAGCCAGCGGTGCTGATCGGCAAGACGATGACGTACGACTCGGGCGGGCTGTCGCTGAAGATCAACAACGGGATGCGGGGGATGAAGCGCGACAAGGACGGGGGGTGCGCGGTGATCGGGGCCATGCACGCGGTGGCGACGGTGATCAAGCCGCGCCGCCCGGTGGTGGCGCTGCTGGCGGTCGCTGAGAACTCGATCTCCGATGAGGCCTACCGCCCCGACGACGTGATCACGTACCGCAACGGTGTGACGGTGGAGGTGACGAACACGGACGCGGAGGGGCGGCTGGTGTTGGCCGATGCGCTGTGCTGGGCTTGCGAGAAGGAAGACCCGGCGTACATCGTCGACCTGGCGACCCTGACGGGCGGCGTGGTGACGGCGCTGGGCAGCACCTTCGCGGGCATGTTCTGCGAGGACGACGGGCTGCGGGGCAAGATCGAGGCGGCGGCGGGCGTGAGCGGGGAGCGGGTCTGGCGCCTGCCGATGCACCAGGAGTATCGGGACATGATGAAGTCGAGCGTGGCGGACATCATCAACAGCAACCCCAACCGCAAGGCGCACCCGATCCAGGGGGCGGCGTTCCTGTCGTTCTTCGTGACGCCGGGGACCGCGTGGTGCCACCTCGACATCGCGGGGGTTCACGCGGTGGAGGGCGACAGCGGGCCGTTCGTGAAGGAATCGGCGACGGGCTGGGGCGTGCGGCTGCTGGCGGAGATGCTGGAGGCGGAGTGAGATCCGACCGATAAAGTAAAAGACACGAACATCCATAAATCGGTCGATCGGCGCTTGGCTCGCGGGCGCCTACGGCCGATGAACTGCCCCACGACGGCACGCCGCCGTTCGCTGAGGGCGCTTCCATGAACCTGAAGATCCGTCATCGTCTGTGGCTTGGGTTGGGGCTCGTTCTTGCGCTGATGGTGGGCAGTTCGGCGCTGGTGTACCGCCAGCTGTCGGAGATGGCTCGCATCGAAGTGCTGCTGACCGAGTCGCGTCAGCCGCTGGCGGCCGCGTCGATGAGCCTTCAGGAGGCGCTCACGCGCTCGCTGGCGGCGCTGCGCGGGTACATCATCCTGGGCGGCGAGCCCGGCAAGGCCGAGGCGATCCGGGCGGAGCGGGCGAACGCCTGGAAGTCGATCGACGAGACTCTCGAGCGGGCGCGGGCGACGGCGGCGCGTTCCGGCGACGCCGACGCGACCGCGGCCCTCGCGCGGGTGTCTCCCATGCTCAAGGAGTTTGCGGCGGTGCAGGGCGAGATCGAAGAGGTCGCCTTTTCGCCGGAGAATGTGGAGTCGATGCGCGTGCTGAAGGAAGAGGCGGCTCCGAAGGCCGCCCGCATCGTCGACACCATCACCGCGATGATCGACCACGAATCGGGGCTGGAAGCGACCCGGGAGCGCAAGGCGCTGCTGGGCGCGATGGCCGACTTCCGCGGCTCGTTCGGCGTCGGGCTGGCGAGCATTCGGGCCTACCTGATCACCGGGGAGGAGGCGTACCGCCAAGACTTCGAGAAGCGGTGGGGCGTCAACACCGGCGCGTTCGAGCGGATCGAGAAGGCCCGCGGCCTGCTCGCCGGCCCGCAGAGGGAGGGGTTCGAGTCGCTGGGTGTTCTGCGGGGCGAGTTCGAGCCGTTGCCGGGGCGGATGTTTGAACTCCGCGCCGCGCCGGACTGGAACAAGGCCCACGCCTGGCTCGGCTCGAAGGCGGCGCCCCGCGCCGCGGCGCTCCAGGCTTCCCTGACGGAGCTGGTGAAGGTTCAAGGTGAACTGACGGCCCGTGACACGCAGGCCCTGGCGGCCGCGCAGCGCACGCTCTTCATCGTGCTCGGGGCCGCGACGGGGACGGCGCTGGTCCTGGGCGTGCTGACGGCGTACCTGTTGTCCCGCGCCATCGTGGGACCGATCGACCGCCTCAACGCCCGGATGCTCGACATCGCGCAGGGCGAAGGCGACCTGACCGCGCGGGTCGATGGGTCGAGGAAAGACGAGCTCGGCATGCTCGGCGCGTCGTTCAACCTGTTTGTTGAGAAGGTCCAGGGGGTGGTGCGAGAGGTGAAGCGCGCCGCGGAGGAGGTCGCGGCGGCGTCGACCGAGATCGCTTCTTCGGCGGAGGAGATGGCCCGGTCCATGGACGAGCAGTCAGAGCAGGTGCGGCGGATCTCGGCCGCCGTCGAAGAGACCGGGGCGTCGATCGGCGAGGTGACGACCCGGGCGACCTCCGTGGCGGAGAAGGCCCGTGAGTCCGGGTCGGCGGCCCAGAGCGGGCGCGCCACCGTCGGGCGCACCGTGGACGACATGGGGGCGATCGCGAAGGACGTGTCCCTCACTTCCGGGATCGTGGCCGAGCTGGGCAGACGCGGGGAGCAGATCGGGAGCGTGATCGCGGTCATCAACGACATCGCGGACCAGACGAACCTGTTGGCGCTGAACGCGGCGATCGAGGCAGCCCGGGCGGGCGAGCACGGGCGTGGGTTCGCCGTGGTCGCGGACGAGGTGCGGAAACTCGCCGATCGGACCACTAAGGCGACGAAGGAGATCGGCGAGTCGATCTCGACGATCCGCGTGGAGACCGACCGGGCGGTCGAGAAGATCTCTGCCGGCGCCGCGCGGGTTTCCGGCGGGGTGGAGCGCGCCACCGAGGCGGGGGCGAGCCTCGAGCGGATCGCTGGCGCTTCTGCGGAAGTGTCCTCGATGGTCGAGAGTATTGCGACGGCGATGACGCAGCAGAGCAGCGCGTCGGAAGAGATCGCCCGGGGCGTGCAGGCGATCAGTTCCGGGAGCAGCCAGGCCGCCGCCGGGGCGTCCCAGGCGGCCACGGCGTCGACGCAGTTGGCAACCCGCGCCGAGTCGCTGCGGCAACTGGTGGCGAAGTTCAAAGTCTGACGCGCGGCGGCGATCTTTCCCGGTCGTGACCCGGGAATCCCGTGTCGGTGGCGTTCCGGCCCTCCCGACCGGCGCTACCATGTGCCCGAATGGCGAACACGCCCGAATCGACGGATCGATCGGCGACGCCCGGACCTGCGGTTGCCGCGCGCGCGGGGCTGCCCGAGGCCGACGCCTCGCTGTACCTGCACCCGCAGACGCTGGCGCGGCTGGGGAGCATGGACCTGCGGGCGAAGATGATCGTCGAAGGGGTGATGAGCGGGCAGCACCGCTCGCCTTACAAGGGCTTCAGCGTCGAGTTCGCGCAGCACCGACCGTATGTGAAGGGCGACGACCTGCGCCACCTCGACTGGAAGGTCTTCGGGCGGTCCGACAAGCTGTACCTGAAGCAGTACGAGCAGGAGACCAACCTCGACCTGGTGCTGCTGGTCGACTGCTCCGGCTCGATGAACTACGGCTCGCGCTCGTACGAGGAGGCTTCGGGGCTGGGGCGGAAGACCTCCGTCGACGGGCGGTCGAACTGGACGAAGTACGACCACGCGACGGCGACGGCGGCGGCGTTCGCCTACATGGCCCTCAAGCAGGGCGACCGCGTCGGGCTGGGGCTGTTCGCCGATGCGCTGGTCGACGCCCTGGACCGCACCAACGCGATGACCCAGTGGCGGAGGATCGTGGGCGTGCTGAGCCAGCACCCGGTGGCGAGGCCGACCGACTTCGGGCATGTGATCGACCAGACGCTGGGGAAACTGGCCACGCGGTGCCTTATCGTGATTATCAGCGATTTCTTCGAGGACCCGGCGCGGGTGCGGACGGCGCTGGCGCGGATTCGGCACAAGCGGCACGACGTGGTGCTGGTGCAGGTGGTCGATGAGCGCGAGCGGTCGTTCGACTTCGACGATGCGCTGCCGCTGGAGGGACTGGAGGGCGAGGGGATCGTCAAGATGGACCCGCGCTCGGTGCGGACGGCGTACCTGAAGGCGTTCAATGACCATTGCGAAGAGGTGCGGAAGACGGCCCGAGGGTTCGGGTTCGATTTCCTGCAGGTGTGCACGCACGACTGGCTCGGGCCGTCGATCGCGGGCTTTGTCGCGAAGCGCAACGCGCTCCTGAAGCGCTCGAAGGCGGGGTGAGGGTGCGGGCGGCTCTTTGGAACCATCCCGGCGCGGGCGGGGCCGAGTCCAGTCGGGGGCGTGCATGACGTTCCTTCACGCCGGGCTGGCCGCCGCGGGCTTCGCGTGCGTCGCGATCCCGATTGTGATTCACCTCTTGTTCCGTCGGCGCCGCAAGCCGACGCCGTGGGCCGCGATGCGATTTTTGCTGGAGGCGATGCGGCGTCAGCGCCGGCGGCTGCGGCTGGAGACGCTGCTGCTCCTGGCGGCGCGGTGCCTGATGCTGGCGTGCCTGGCGGCGGCGATCGCGAGGCCGCTGTTGTCCGGCGCGAGCGGGC
>JAFLCM010000220.1 GCA_017303565.1 Planctomycetota bacterium | reverse complement strand
TACCGCCGCCGGTCAAGACCGCGGAGCCGAGCTTGACCACCACGGTCCGCGCCCCGATCGCCTGCGCCCGCACGGTCATGACGCCCCCCCATCGCCCGCACGCCGCTTCAGGAGATCGAGCAGCAGGTCGGCGTGACGGGCCGTCGCGCCCTGATGGGCCAGCACGCACCGGCGCGCCCGCTCGCCCAGGGCCGTGCGCTCGGTCGGTCTCTCGATCAGGCGGCGAAGCACTTCCGCCAGGCCGTCAACGGGCGTCTGGATGATCGCGCCGTCCGTCTTCATGGCGTCCACGGTGGCCGCGAAATCGGCCACGCTCGGCCCGATCACCACTGGCTTTCCCAGGGCTGCGGGCTCCATGGGGTCGCTGCCGTAGAGCGTGCCGAACGAGCGGCCCACGACCGCGACGTCGCACAGCGCGTAGGCCTTGCGGAGTTCGCCGATGGTGTCGAGCAGGAAGCGTCCGGCGCCCGCGGGCGCACGGGAACGCGAAGAGCGCCGCGAGCAATCGCCCAGCGCCGCCGCCGCCTGATCGAACCATTCCGGGCGGCGCGGGGCGCACAGCAGTTGCACCCCCGGTGGGCAGGCCGCGTGCAGCGCCTCGTGCTCCCCCGGCGCGGTGCTACCCGCGACGATCAGGGGGCGCGAGCGGTCGATGCCCATCTCCTCCGCGAGCGCGTCCGCCCCGGGGACCGACCCCGAAACGTCGGCCGCGTCCCACTTCATCGTGCCGATCACGTGGCAGCGGTCCCGCGCTACGCCCATCTCCACGAACCGCCCGGCGTAGTCCCGGTCCTGCACCGCCGCGAACGCCAGTTGCCGGAAGTACCGCCCGATGAACGCTCGCCCCTTGCGGTACCGCGAGAAACTGCGGGCGCTCAGCCGCCCGTTGATGACCGCGAGCGGGATGCCGCGCCGCCGGCACTCAGTCGCGAAGTTCGGCCACAGTTCCAGTTCCACCAGCGCCACCGCGTCGGGCCGCACCCGGTCGAGGAACCGGCGCACGCTCCACGACGCGTCCAGCGGGTAACGCACGACCGCCGCGCGCGACGCGTATAGCGTCCGCGCCCGCTCGATCCCCGTGTCGGTGCTCGCGCTCACCACCACGTCCGCCCGGGCGCTCAGGCGCTCGACCAGCGGACGCACCAGGTTCGTTTCTCCCACGCTCACCGTGTGGAGCAGCAGCCGCGGCGTGCCCTCACGCGGCGGGGGCAGGGCCTCGCCCTTGCCGAAGCGCTCCGCCCACCCCGAGCGGGCCTTGCGCATCCACCACGGCATGGTGACCGCCGCGACCACGCCGTACACCGCGTCGAGCGCCAGGCTCATGAGCCGGCGTCCTCGGGCGTGCGCGTGCTGGTTCGGGTGCCTCTCACGGGTCGGTTCGGGTGCTCCGCTTCGATTGGGGCGTACTCGGGTTTCTCGGTTTCATCGTTCAAGTGGGCGCGCCCGGATTCGAACCGGGAACCCTTCGCGTGTAAGGCGAATGCTCTGGCCGTTGAGCTACGCGCCCGACGCCGGTCACCGCCCCGACTGATCGCCAGCGCGGGCGGGTTCCGGCCTCGAGCCGTATCGTACCGCCATGCACACGCTCAACCGCGCCGGCGACGCCCCCCACCGCTGCGTGGCCCTCGAAACCACCCTCCTGCTCCACGGCATCCCCAAGTCCGGCGCCCCGGCGCTGAACGCGGACCTGGCATCGGTCTGCGCCGCCCGCGGCGCCAAGGCCCTGCTGTGCGGGATCATCGCGGGCGTCCCCGTCGCCGGCCTCACCCCCGAGGAACTCACCCAACTGCTCGGCGCCTGGCACGTCGAGAAGGCCAACACGTCAAACCTCGGCCTCCTGATGCACCGCCGCGCCCACGGGGCCACCACCGTCAGCGCCACCATGGAACTCGCCGCCTCCGCCGGCGCCCGCGTCTTCGCCACCGGCGGGCTGGGCGGCGTCCATCCCGGTCTGGATGAGGCCTGGGACGTCTCCGCCGACCTCGGCGCCTTCACCCGATTCCCCGTCGCCGTCGTCTGCAGCGGCGTGAAGGGGCTCCTCGACGTCGTTTCCACCCGCGAGATGCTGGAAACTCTCGGCATCCCGGTCGTCGGGTTCGGTGCCGACGCTTTCCCGGCGTTCTACCGGCGCGAGAGCGGCGCCAAGGTTGATGCGCGCTTCGACGATCCCGGTGACCTCGCGGCCTACCTGGCGCTGGAGACCCGGCGCACCGGGCGGGGCGTGGTGGTGTGCAACCCGATCGCCGAATCGGACGAGATCGCCGCGACCGACTGGGACCACTGGCTGAAGGACGCACTGCGGCGCGTGCCGGATGGAACGCGCGGGCGCGCGGTCACGCCGGCGCTCCTGGGGCTGTTGCACGAGGTCTCCGGCGGAGCAACGCTCCGGGCGAACCTGGCGCTGGTCAGGTCCAACACCGACCTGGCGGCCAAAATCGCCGCCGCCTGGCCCGCACCCTGAAACGATGAATCACGGCGGGCTGATCGCCGGTGCGTTGCAGGCATCGCCGGGCGCGAGCGGGCTGCGCAGGTCGTGCGTCACCCTTCCGATGCCGCTGGTGTGACCGGCGTGCGCCGTGAGCGCGGCCGGCAACTGCGTGGTGAACACCGCGGACACCTGGCAGGCGGAGGCGTTGTTCGCCGTGGCGAGGAAGTGCGACTCGTAGATCGCGCGGATCAGACCAGAGTCGAGCGCCCGCGAGCTGTAGGACAACTGCGAGAACAGCGGGTTGATCGTGGTGCTGTCCACGCCGCCGGTTCCTGGGGTGACAAGCGCCACCGGCGGCGGCGTGAAGCCGGATCCTTCGTTGTCGCCCGTGAGGCCGCGCACGTCCTCGCCCTGGCCGCTCAGCAGGCTCACCACGAACGGGTTGCTGGCGCCGCGGGCGTCGGGGTTCACGGTGATGTAGAACGTGTTGAACGCGCCGCCCGGGGCGGTGAAGGACACGTCGGCAGAGATGCGCACCATCCGGTCGATCACCGCGACGTCGCCGATGTGCGTCACGTTCGGGAACGCGGTCGTGCTGAAGCCCGAGCCCTGCACGGTGCCGGCGGTGATATTGAAATCACCGTTCACGCCCCACCATGTATCGCGGACGTACTTGTTGCGGGGATCGATCTCCCAGAGCGCCAGCTCGGTATAGAGCGAGCCGCGTTCACCCGAGCCCGGCCGCAGGATCGGGCCGCCGTCGTACAGACCGGCGGCAAAGATCGAGCCGCGGTCGTCGGAGCCGCCGAGGCCCTTGATCGACATCCGCACGTCCACGACGTCGGTGGCCGACGGCGATCCGGACGTGGAGATCGACACGATCCGCGGCGACAGCACCGTGCCGCCGGTGTTGGTGTACTTCGACCGCGCCCCGTACAGCACGTTGTCCATCACCGCGAGGCCGGTGATCACGCCGGGAACCGACTGCGCCGCCGACGGCAGCGACACCGTCCCCAGCGACGAGAAGCCCGAGAACGTGCCGGTCGACAAGGGCCGGGTGCCGACGAACAGTTCGTTCGTGGCCGCCACCGGCGCGTACGACGAATCCAGCTGGCCGCCCGCGATGTAGTAGTACGTCTCGTTGCCGTTGAAATCGAGCGAGGAAGCCAGGCCCGCCTCGAGTTCGAGGTCGGCGGTGCCGCCGAAGTTCTGGAAGATCGTTCCGTTGTCGTAGAACGCGTCACCCAGATCGCCCGCGGTCACGGTGTTCTTCGTCAGGACCACATAGCCGCCGAAGACGCCCTCCTGGAAGCAGGGGTGCGACGGCGAAAGCCCGCTGGTCAGGTTGAAGATCGCGCGCCCGACGCCGTCCTTCACATTGGTGTAGTTGGCAAGGACCGTCGGCACCGAGCCGAGCAGCGCGTGGCTCAGGCAGGTGCCGCCACCCACCGAGTTCGAGACGATGTACTCCTTCACCAGGTCCTGGAAGTCGGCGTTCGCCGCCGCCTGGATGCTGTACGACATGTGGTTGAACAGCGGGTCGAAACCGAAGGCGTCGAACGCGCCGTCCTCGGGGGGCGTGGCGATGCTCGCGGAGCCGACGTCGCCGCCCAGCGCAAACGCCGCGATCCCGCGAAGGTCCATCCCCGGTTCGATCGCGTCGATCCGGCGCACGATCGGATCGCCAGTCGCGTTGGTCGCGAACGGGTTGACGGTCACAAAGAACCGCCGGTCGTCCCCGTTGTTCAGAACGTTGTCCGGACCGGCGGAACGGAACGCCGCGATGACGTTCGTCCCGTCGTGCGTCATCGAGAGCAGCGTTGACTGCTCATTCAGCCAGGCGCCCGCGGCCCCGCCGCCCAGCGCCGTGTCGCCGGTCGCGGCGTACGACTCCACAGGGAACAGGTTCACCAGGTGGTTGATCCGCGGGTCCACCTCGACCAGAAGGTCATCGAGGAGGTTCCCCGCGCCGCCGGAGAACGACTCCAGCGCCGCGAAGATCGACCCGCGTCCCTCGGCCCGCGTCACGCCGGTGACCTGGTAGTTCGCGAACGACATCACCGGCTTCAGGCTCACGCTGGGCGTGGTGATTCCCTGCCAGATCGCCGAGCCCCCGCTGAGCCCGCGGTAGAAAGCCTCGGCGGAGCCGCCGAAGTAAAAGCTGCTCCCCAGCACCGCGACGCCGCGAAGCGGGTCGGCGTTGATCACCGCGCCGGTGCCGCCCGACGCAAACCTCGCCACCAGCGTGTAGTTCCCGATGCCCGACGGCTGGTTGGGGAAGAACCCGCCCGCGGGGAGCGTCAGCGAGTACAACTCGTTCAACGCCGCGGGGGAGCCGCCGCCGCCCGAGGGCCGGCCCTCGACGAGTTGGAACAGCGTGATGCTGCCGTCCACGTTGCGGACCGACTGCATCGACCCGCCGCCGGACCAGAAGGTCGGCAACCCGGTCTTGTAGACCACGTCCGGGTCCGCCGTCCCGAGACTCCGCAGCCGCAGGTTCAACGCCGCCCGGTCCGACAGCAGGAACCGGCCCTGCGTTCCACCGGGGGGCGGCGGAGGTGGGGGCGGCGGCGG
>JAFLCM010000022.1 GCA_017303565.1 Planctomycetota bacterium | reverse complement strand
TCGCCGCGATCTCGGCGGCGAGGTCGCTCTCCTGCGCCTGCTTGGCCGCGGCCTGAGCCCGGACGTCCAGCAGCCCCATGCCCACGTTGGAAGCAAGGAACACAGCGCCGGCGGTAACGACGGCCCCGAAGAACCCCGGGGCGCGCCGCCGCGCGAACCGCGTGCCCGCCTCGACGCTGATCCAGAAGGCGATGTTGGCGGCGTGCGAGGCGGCGCAGTACTTGCAGAAGTAATCGTTCATGTGGGTGAGCATCACGAAAAGGTAGAAGCCCGAGGCGAGCACGCCCAGGCGCGACATGTGAACGACCGACGCGGGCACACGCCGCCCGCGGAAGAGCCCCGCGACGAGCCACACCCCGAGCATCGACGCGAAGAACGCGAACCCCACGAACGACACCGGCCACGGGCCGACGCCGGGGATTTCGAAGGGCAGTTTCCCCAGCGCGGAGTTGGTGGCCTTGGCGCACCCGCTGTTGGGCCCGCACCCGGGCAGGCCACGCCCGAGCCAGCCCAGCCGGTCGGCGACCAGCATCCCCGAAGCGGCGCAGGCCGCGAACACGCCGACCAACCCAGCGCCGTACCACCCCACGGGAACGCGATCGTCGACGGCGGGTCCGGAAGCAGGGGTCTGGGCGGCGCGGGGCACGGGGCGTGTCTCGTTGGTGTCCGAAAAGGACGGGCTGGACGGGGAGAGAAGGGCCCCGGAGCATCGGGCCGGTGAAGGGCGGGCGTTCAGATTCGCCGCGGGTGGGTTTTCACGTTTCTGGGTGACTCGTCCGAGGGAATCTGTCGGGTTTGGGGTTCGCGCCGGGCGGAATCGTGGGTAGTGTTGGAAGACCCTGAGATTTGAGGCTGGCGGGGGCTTGGCAGGAGTATCAAGCGATGCGTCAAGTAAAGCGTTTTACCGGTTCTGGTCGCCCGATCCTCGGCGTCGTGGCTCTGCTGGCCCTGGGCGGAGCGGCCGCGGCGCAGGCCCCCATCAACGTCGCCTTCCTCTGGCACATGCACCAGCCGGTGTACTACCCGTACGAGACGATCGTGCAGACGCAGGCAGCGAGCCGGTACTCCTTCAACGTGCTGGACATCCACAACCAGCGGTTCGGGCCTTACACCACCTGGCCGAAGAACGCGGTGCAAACCGGCGCGAACGCGGGGCTCCCTCACCTGGGCGCCAGCGTCTCGTTCACCGGCTCGCTGATCCAGAACCTCAACGCCATGCAGGCCGCCGGGATCAACGGCGGGATGTGGAACAACTGGCAGACCGGCTACAACCAGGGGCGGGCGCTGCTGACATCGCTGGGCAACCCGCGGCTCGACCTCGTCGCCCTCGGGTTCTTCCACCCGCTCATGCCGCTGCTCGACACCCGCGACATCCAGATGCAGGTGCGGCTGCACAAGCAGATCTATTCGCAGACCTGGGTGAACGGCGGCAACTACGCCAAGGGCATCTTCCCTCCCGAGTGCGCGTTCTCCACCCGCGTCATCCCCGCGCTGGTCAGCGAGGGCATCGACTGGGCCATCGTGGACAACATCCACTTCGACCGCGCGTGCGTGGGCTACCCGCACACCAACGCCTCGAACCTCTACTCGCCCAACAAGGCGGACCAGGTGAACCCCGACCCGTCGCTGAACGGGGGGGCGTGGGTGCAACTGAACAATCTCTGGGCCCCGTCGCGCGTCAGCGCGCCTTTCGGCTACCAGCCTGCCTGGGTGCAGCACGTCGACCCCGCCACGGGCGTGGCGACCAAGATGATCGCCGTGCCCGCCGCCCGCTACGAGGGCAACGAGGACGGTCGCGGCGGCTACGGCGCATTCCTGTACCAGACGGTCATGGACCAGTACCGCGCGTACAACACCGACGCGGCCCGCCCCATGCTCGTGCTGCTCCACCACGACGGGGACAACTACGGCGGCGGCACCGACGCCTACTACGGGTCCAACTTCAACAACATGGTCAACTGGGACGCGGGGACGACCAACTACGAGTCCACCACGATCCAGGACTACCTGCAGCGCTTCCCGGTGCCGCAGAACGCGCTGATCCACGTCGAGAGCGGCTCGTGGGCCGGCGCCGACAACGGCGACCCCGAGTTCAAGAAGTGGCTGGGCGACCCCAATGGCGCCGGCTGGTCGCCCGACCGCAACTCGTGGGCCGTCATGACCGCCGCCCGCAACCGCGTCTACACCGCCGACGCCATCGCCCCCTACACCACCGCCGCCAACATCATCAACGGCACGGGCAGCAACACCGACAAGGCTTGGCGCTTCCTGCTCTGCGGACAGGCCAGCGACTACTGGTACTGGGACGGCAGCGGCGAGCCGTGGGATTCGCTCGTCACCGTCGCGTGCAACCAGGCGGTGGGCTTCGCCGATCAGGTGATCAACGCCGCCCCGCCGAACGCCGATACCGTGCCGCCCGCGGTCTTCGTCCCGCAGCGCGACCCGTACAACCCCGGCGGCGAGGAGTTCGGCACGCCCCAGCCCTCGACCTTCAACGTCTGGACCTACGCGTACGACGTCAGCGGTGTGCAGTCGATCAGCCTCAAGTGGCGCGCCGACGTGGACGGCGTGAACCCCCTCAACTCGACCCAGAACGAGACCTACTCGGGCGGCAGCGAGGTCGGCGCGTGGAACACCGTCGCCATGACCGCCGGCACGCTCCCGAGCCGCCCCGCCAACATCGTCGCGCCCACCCACATCGCCACCCCCTACTCGGCGCAGGTGAGCGGGCAGACGAACAAGCTCATCGACTACTACGTCGAGGCCACGGACGGGCGCGGGAACCTGTACCGCAGCGACATCCAGCACGTCTGGGTCGGGCAGAGCGCCCCGCCGCCCTCGACCCGGGTGACAATCTCCCCCGCTTCGCCGCAAGCGGGCGGGACGGTCACGGTTTCCTACGACGCCGCGGGCGGGCCGCTGGCGTCGGCGAACCCGGTGAGGATCCACTTCGGCTTCAACAACTGGGCCCAGGTGAACCCGACCGATCCTGCCATGACCTTCGACACCGGCTCGCAGCGTTGGACGCACACGTTTTCAATCCCCATCACCGCGACGCAGCTCGACTGCGTGTTCAACAACGGCGCGGGCACTTGGGACAACAACTCGGGGCAGGACTGGCACTTCCAGGTGCAGGCGGCCCCCCCGCCGCCATTCACGCTCGACGGCGTCCTCGATCCCGGCGCGACCTTGCTCACGAGTTCGGCCAACGGACAGATGAAGATCTGGGCCAAGGCGAGCGGCTCGGTGCTCTACCTCGCGATCCCCGACGCGGGCGAGGGCAACGACCACTTCGTGTACCTCGCCGGCCAGGCCGGCCCCGGCGCGATGGTCAACGCCAACTGGGCCAAGGCGGGACAGATCGCGCAGTGGAGCGCGTTCCTGGCGGACGAGAACAGCAACGACTACGAGGGCTGGTTCGACGCCGCGGGCGCGCTGGGCGCCTCGACGGGCGTGAACGGCGGCGTGCTCGAGGGCACCATCGACATGAGCGTGGAGTTCGACGCCGTGCCGACGCGGATCTTCGTCGCCGCCGGGGCGTACGGCAACGCCGACGCCGGGGCGCTGGTGCAGGCGCTGCAGGCGCCGCCGACGGTGGTGACGAACGGCAACATCGAAGCGAGCGAGTACCTGGAGGTGCCGATGAGCCTCCTGCTCCCGCCCCCCGCGTGCGTGGGCGACCTGAACGCCGACGGGCAGCGGAACACGGCGGACCTCACGGTGTTCCTCGGCGCGTTCGGCGCCAGCGTGACGCCGGGCACGGGCGCGGACCTGAACGGCGACGGCGTGGTCAACACGGCCGACCTCGCCGCGTTCCTCGGTGTATTCGGGGCGGTGTGCCCGTAAGCAAGCCGGCGTTACCATGGTCCGCACCGATGGGGGAACCGCCCCCGGGGGAGCACCATGGCCACGCCCACGAAGATCAAGCCCTCACCGTCCAAGAAGAAGGCGACAGAAGCCGCGGGCAAGGTCCCGCGCCTGATGGAACTCGTCACGCTCATGCAGGCCGGCACGCCGCCGAAGGCAGAGGACATCGCACGCCACTTCAACGTGTCGATCCGCACGGTGCGCCGGTACGTCAAGGACCTGAACGCGGCGAACATCCCCTGCTACTACGACGAAGAGGCGCGGGGCTTCCGCATCCGCCGCGACTGGTTCCTCCAGCCGGTGCAGCTGACGCTGGCCGAGGCCACGACGCTGGCGCTCCTGTGCGAAAAAGTCGCCGGCGCCTCGGGGATCCCCAACCTCGGGCCAGCCCGCTCGGCTCTGAGCAAGATCGAGTCGGTGCTGCCCACGGTGATCCGGGACGAGGTCCGCAAGGTGTGCGAGGGCATCGATATCCGCACGGCCCAAACCGAGCCCGACGGCCCCGGGCGAGACGTGTACGAGACGGTCCGGCGCGCCATCCGTGGACGCCGGGCCCTCAAGTGCCGGTACGAGGCGGCCCGTCCGGACGCCGAGGTGGAGGCCTTCGAGTTCGAGCCCTATGCGCTGTTCTTCAGCGTTCGCGCGTGGTACGCCGTCGGGCGTCACGTGTCCCGCCGGGCCGTGCGGTCGTTGAAACTCATCCGGTTCGAGAGCGTGGACCTGCTGGATCGCGGCTTCACGGTCCCCAAGGGGTTCTCCGTCGAGAAGCACCTGGGCAACGCGTGGCGGATGATCCGCGGCGACGAAGATCACGATGTTGAAGTCCGCTTTGATGCCGAGTTCGCACAGGGCGTTAGCGAGACGCTGTGGCACCGAACGCAGGAATGGCAGAACCACGACGACGGGTCGGTGACGATGACGTTCAGGGTGTCCGGTCTGGACGAGGTTTGCTGGTGGCTCCTGAGCATGGGGCCCCACGTTTCGGTGGTGCGCCCGAAGGCGCTGCGCGAGCGCGTCGCCGACCTGGCGCGCCGGACGGCCGCCGTCCACGAGGCCCGGTGACAACCCGGTGTCACCGCAAAGCCGAATATGAGTTTGTTTTTGGTCGCCCACGTGTGAATACCCCTTCACAGTCCTCGTGACCGGAGTAGTCTGGTCGAACGCGACCGCCCGGAGCTGCGGCGCGTGAGACTTGCGGGGTATGAATGAAGACTGCCACCGGGGCCGCGGGCCCCGAAGGACGGAAGCGGACCAAGCTGTCCCGCCTGCTGGAGCTGATCGTGCTTTTGCACGCCGGACCGGCGCACAGCGCCGAGAGCCTCGCCTCGAAACTGGGAGTCTCGCGCCGGACGCTGTACCGCTACCTCAGCACGCTGTCCGAGGCGTCCGTGCCTTGCTACTACGACGACGTGCTGCGGGGCTACAGGGTGCGGGCGGATTTCCTGTTCTCCACCCCGCGCCTGACGCCGGAAGAGGCGCTCGCGCTCCACGAGGAAGTCGAACGCGCCGTGCGCTCGGCGCCGGCGGAGCGGGCCAGGGACGTCGCGCTGGCGTGGAGCAAGGTCGAGGCTCAACTCCACCCAACCATCCGAACCGTTCTGCACCGAGGACGCCGGGCGCTCAGCAACGGCGACGCGGTCCGGCATCTGGACGGATGACAGCGCGGTGTCACGCCCAGGGGTCCACTTGATGTCCGGTGACAGCATGGCGTCACGATAGATCACGAAATCAGCCTTGAAAGTGATTTTGATCTCATATCGGTGTCATGGCGTTGTCACCCCGGGAGTGCATGCTCCTTTCTCGCGTGGGAACGGGCGCCGGCTCCCCGATGAGCCGCGCCCCGGACCGCTCCGCCCGTGTTCCGGGGCGGGCGCGGCGCCGGGGATTCGCCCGCTTCCCCCACGCGGGGAGCGTCGCCGGTGGTACCGAAAAACTTGTTCGCTCTCACGACCGTGGCGCTGGCCCTGGGGTCGTCCGCCCCGTGGGCCGGCGCCGCGGATTTTCCGCCCGGCATCACCCACGGGCGGGCGCTCAAGAAGTGGGTGCTCGCGGCCCGGACCGGGCGTGCCGACGCCGTGGGCATCGGAGACTCAAACCAGGCCTACGGGGGGCACGGCTGGGATCACGGCTGGTCGCGGGCGATGGGCGAACGCTTCGGGCTGTTCGCCACGGGCCTTCACAGCGCGGGGGAGAACCGCGGGCAGGGCCTGGGCCTCGGCTACCGCTGCGCCATCCTCAGCACCGCGTGCTGCGCCCCGCAGTTTGACCACACGAACGCCCCCGCCCCGCTCGACGACCTGATGGCCGCGGACGTGTTCATGGAGCCCATGAACTACCTCAATCTGACGGGCGGGCTCGTCGCGGGCGGGGGCGTGAATCTCGGGTTGCAGGTGGAAGCGAACCACCCCATCGGCGTGAACAACCGCCTGCTGTACGAAGTCTCGTACGGCGTCGGCCCCGGTGGGGTCGGGGCGCTCGCGCCGATGATCCGCCTCGGGCAACCCCCGTACAACGCGGTCGCCTCCGCGGGTCCGCAGTCCACGAACTCCGCGTCGTGGGGCTGGGCGGTGGCGAGCGCGGAGGTTCCGGCGGGCGTGCGGAACGCGGCGCTCAACGGTCGCTTCACCGCGTGGGGCACCGACATGGTCGGCCCCGTGACGGTCTTTACGCAGCGCTTCCTCCGTGCGGACGGCGCGGGCGGCGCATCGCTCTCGACTCTGTATGCCAAGGGCTCGCAATCAGCCCGTGACATGGCGCACGGACTGCTCACCGCGAGCGATGCACAGCTCACGATGTTCTTCTCGCTGCTGCGCGAGCGCCAGGGCGGGAGCAAGGCCGTGCTCGTCCGCGTCAACACCGGGCTGAATGACATGAACGAGCCGCTCGGCTCCCTGGGACCCGCCGCGGTGAGCGACGGGGCCTCGAGCGCCGCGTTCGCCGACAACCTGACGGCGATCGTGCTTCGCCTCCGTCAGGTGTGGGCGCTCAATGCATGGAACCCGGACGAGTTGTCCTTCCTCTTCAGCGTTTCGCACCCGATCGCTGCGCCGGACGATTCGCGCCTGGTCGCCTACCGCGAGGCCGCGGAGTCGGTCGCGGCGTCGCTGGGACGCTGCGCCGTCGCACGGTTCGATCAACTCACGGACTCCGCGGAAATGCTCGCCAGCGGCTGGTACCAGTCGGGCGGCAACGACCGGTACCACCTGACGCTCGGTGCCTACGAGGCGCTGGGCCGGCGCGAGGTCGACGCCGTGATCGCTTCGGCGTGCTTCGAAGACCTGAACGACGACGGCGTAGTCTCGACGCCAGACCTTGTCGAGTTCCTGGGCGGGTTCGGGCGAGCGGCGACGCCGTGGAGCGGCTCGGACTTCAACGGCGACGGCGTCGTCGACACCGGCGACCTGGTGACGCTGCTGGGGCGGTTCGGCGCGGCGTGCCCGTGAACGCCGGGTGTCTCGCTACAGTGTTGCGGGGAGGCGATTTGGGCTCGGCTTTCCGTTTTCTCGGCCTCGTTCTTCGGGTCAGGGCTTGATCCCGGTCAAAATCACGATAAAATGATCTATGTCTCGTTATTGGGCCAGCCCGAGCGGGCGCCGCCCTTGGCCGTTTCCACAAGTTGATCCGGGGCGTGAGGTGACCCATGACTCTCCGCTCACCGACCCACAGCCGCTCCGCGTTCTGGTGCGTCGCGGCGCTGCTGCTCGGCGTCTCCGGCTCGGCGACGGCGCAGAGCCAGACCGTCACCTTGCAGGCGTCTAAGGACAACACGCTCTTCGACCTGAACGACCAGAACCAGTACCTGAGCAACGGTGCCGGGGACTCCCTGTTCACCGGGATGACCGACCGGCTCGAGAGGCGCCGCGCCGTGATCGCGTTCGACCTGTCGTCCATCCCCGCGGGCTCGACGATCAGCAGCGTGACGCTCACGCTGAGGCTGTCGCGGACGCGCGCTGCGAACGAGACGGTGACGCTGCACCGCCTCACGGCGGACTGGGGTGAGGGGACGTCCGACTCGACCTCGGGCGGCGGGGGTCAGGGCGCGACACCCACCACGGGTGACGCCACATGGATCCACCGGTTCTTCAACACGGTGCTCTGGACCACGGCGGGAGGGGATTTCGTCGCCACCCCGAGCGGCTCCGCCGTCATCGGGGGCCAGAACGGCCCGTACGCGTGGACCGGGGCCGGACTGGCGGCGGACGTGCAGGGCTGGCTGAACGCCCCTGCGACGAACTTCGGGTGGCTGGTGAAGGGCAACGAGGCGGCCCAGCAGACGGCGATGCGCTTCGACAGCAGCGAGAACGGGACGCTTGCGAACCGCCCGATGCTCTCCGTCACCTTCACGCCGCCGGGGAACGTCGGCGCCTGCTGCCTGACGAGCGGGTCGTGCTCGGTCGTGAGCAGCGCGACCTGTTCGTCGCTCGGAGGCGCGTACCAGGGAGACGGGACGGCGTGCTCGCCGAACCCCTGCCCTCAACCCACCGGCGCTTGCTGTCTGGCGGGGCAAGTGTGCATGGTGATGACATCGACGGACTGTTCGCTGCAGGCCGGCTCGTACCTGGGCGACGGGTCGGCCTGTTCGCCGAACCCCTGCACGGGCACCGGCCAGCAGACGTTCGTGGCCATCAGGGACAACACCATGTACGAGAGCGCGACCGGAGCGCTGAGCAACGGGGCGGGCATCGGGGTGTTCGCGGGGACTTCGGACAACCCGATTCTGCGGCGGCGCGGGCTGGTGGAGTTCGACCTCTCGTCGCTCCCCGCCACCGCGGTGGTGACCGATGCGCGGCTGCGGCTGACGATGAGTTTCACGCAGGCGACCGGACCGCAGAGCGTGAGGATCCACCGGGCCGCGGCCTCCTGGGGCGAGGGCGTCTCGAACGCCTCGGGGAACGAGACGGGCGGCGCGGCATCGACGACGAGCGACGCCACCTGGATCCACCGCTTCTTCAGCACCGTGCTGTGGGGCGCCGTGGGCGGCGACTTCGCGCCCACGCCCAGCGCCACGCTGGTGGTCAGCACCACGAACGGCACGTTCGAGTGGACCTCGCCGGGGCTGATCGCGGACGTGCAGGCCTGGGTGGCCAGCCCCGCGTCAAACCTCGGATGGGTGATCGTCGGCGATGAGAGCATCGGGCGCACGCAGCGGCGCTTCGACTCGAGAGAAGTCGGCACGCCCGCGACGCGCCCGCAACTGATCGTGTCCTACAGCATCCCGCTGCCCACGGGCGCGTGCTGTTTCACCAACGGGACCTGCCAGGACGTGTCGGCGTCGCAGTGCGGCACGCTCGGCGGCGTGTTCCGCGGCGAGGGCACCATGTGCTCGATGGAGTCATGCCCGATCGTGCTGACGCCCTACCTCGACCCGCTCCCGTTGCCGGGGATCGCGCAGCCGGTATCGGGCGTTCCCGGCGGCGCGGCGCACTACGACATCGCGATCCGCGAGGTGTTCCAGACGCTGCACAGCCAGTTGCCGCCCACGCGCGTGTGGGGCTACGCGGGCAGCTACCCCGGGCCGACCATCGAGGCACGCCACGGTCAGACCGTCACGGTGCAGTGGCGGAACGACCTGCGCGTGTTCGAGACGCAGCAGTTGCGGACCACGCACGTGCTGGCGGTCGACGAGTGCCTCCACGGGCCCAACATGACCGGGCAGGTGCCGGTGGCGGTGGTCCACGTCCACGGGGCGAAGGACGACCCGATCAGCGACGGCCCGCCCGAGGCGACGTTCCCGCCCGGCGGCTCATCCCCCGTCGCGGTCTACCCCAACGACCAGCCGGCGGCGACCATATGGTACCACGACCACGCGCTCGGGATCACGCGCCTGAACGTGTACATGGGCATGGCGGGCTTCTTCCTCGTCCGCGACGCCGAGGAGGACGCGCTGAACATCCCGCGGGGTGAGTTCGAGATCGGCATGGCGATCCAGGACCGCTCGTTCAACCCGGACGGATCGCTCAAGTACCCGGCGATGTGGCACGAGCACTTCTTCGGCGACTTCCTGCTCGTGAACGGGAAGGTGTGGCCGTACCTGAACGTGAAGCAGGGCAAGTACCGGTTCCGCCTGCTGAACGGGAGCACGTCGCGGGCGTACACGCTGGCGCTGTCGAACGGCGCCACGTTCTGGCAGATCGGCAGCGACACGGGGCTGCTCGAAGCGCCGGTGGCGATGACGCAGGTCACGATCACCCCCGGTGAGCGGGCCGACGTGGTGGTGGACTTCGCGCCGTACCCGGCGGGGACTGAACTGATCCTGTCCAACAGCGCGCCGGCGCCGTTCCCGAACGGGCCGTCGGAGAGCGTCATCCCGAACGTGATGAAGTTCGTGGTCCAGGCCCAGGCGGGCGACACCGATCCGCTCCCGTCTTCGCTGGTGCCGGTGCCGCGCGTCCCCGAGAGCGAGTCGGTGATGCAGCGGGACTTCGAGCTCGCACGCGGTCCCAACGCGGACTGCCCGCAGCACGCCGACGGCATGTGGATGATCAACGGGCTGATGTGGGACGACATCACCGAGTTCCCCAGGATCGGGACCACCGAGGTCTGGGCGTGGGTGAACCGCTCCGGGATCGTGCACCCGATGCACATGCACCTGGTTTCGTTCCAGGTGCTGGACCGCCAAGACTTCGACGTGCTGAACGGCGTGGTGACGCCGATCGGGCCCCGGTTCCCGCCGGCGGCGAACGAGATGGGCTGGAAGGACACCGTGCAGGCGACGCCGAACCAGATCACGCGGGTGATCGCGAGGTTCGACGGGTTCCCCGGTCGGTACCCCTACCACTGCCACATCCTCGAGCACGAAGACCACGAGATGATGCGCCAGTTCGAGGTGCTGTGCGACTCGCCGGCGGTGCTCGCCCCGCCGACGGCTCAGCAGGTCGCGATCGGCGGCACGGCGCTGTTCACGCTGACGGCATCGGGCGACATCCCCGCCTACCGCTGGCGCCGCGACGGCGTGGAACTGTCCGACGGCCCGTCGCCCGGCGGCGGCGTGATCTCCGGCGCCGACACCGCGGTCCTCAGCATCGAGGGCGTGGGCTTCGGCGACGAGGGCGCGTACGACTGCTTGGTGACGAATCCGTGCGGCGCCGCAACCTCGACGGGCGCCGGGCTCGACGTCACGCCGGCGCCGTGCCTGGGAGACCTCAACGCCGACGGCCAACGGAACACCGCCGACCTCGTGGTGTTCCTCGGCGTGTTCGGCACGGCGGTGACGCCGGGGGCGACCGGTGACCTGAACGGCGACGGCGTGGTGAACACCGCGGATCTGGCGGCGCTGCTGGGCGTGTTCGGCACGGCGTGCCCGTAGGGCGCGGCGTCCGCGGAGCGGCCCGGGCGTGGGCCGCTACGATCGGAGCGTGAGCACGACCACGCCCGCTGTCGCGATCATCCCCGCACGACTCGGTTCCACGCGGTTCCCGGAGAAGGTGCTGGCGAACCGCACGGGCTGGGCGCTGATCCGGCACGTGTGGGAGTCGGCGCGCCTGGCATCGTGCCTGCGTGACTGCGTGGTGGCAACGGACGACGCGCGGGTGGTCGAGGCGTGCGCCGGGTTCGGCGCGCGGGCGGTCATGACCAGCGCCGAGCACCCCAACGGGACGTCGCGACTCTCGGAGGCGGCTCGGGCGCTTGGGCTGGACGACGACGAGGTGGTGGTCAACGTGCAAGGCGACGAGCCGGAACTGGACCCGGCGCTGATCGACGCCGCGGTGACGGCGCTGGTATCGAGCGGCGCGGAGATCGGCACGGTGGCGTCGCCGCTGGGCCCGGGCCAGAGCGTCGCCGATCCGAACATCGTGAAGGCCGTGCTGCGGGCCGACTCGACGGCGCTGTACTTCTCGCGGGCGCCGGTGCCTTTCGACCGGGACGCGGGCGCGGGTCATGGCGGGGCGCTCCGCCACGTCGGGCTGTACGCGTATCGGGCAGGCTTCCTGCACCGGTACGCCGCGCTGGCGCCGACGCCCCTGGAGACACTCGAGAAACTCGAGCAACTGCGGGCGCTCGAGCACAGCCACCGGATCGCGGTGGCGGTGATGGCCTCGTCGCACGAGGGCATCGACACGCCGGAGCAGTACGAGCGCTTCGTCGCGCGGTGGGCGGCGCGGCGCTAACCTTGCCTTCGGTGGGTGCGCATGGCCACCGCGAGCCGACGCCAGAAAGGAAAAAGGCCCCGCATCGCGCCGGGGCCTTCCTGTTTGACGGCGATCGTGCGACGATTCTCAGTTGTTGTGGGCGCTGGCCTGCGGGGCCTGCTGAGCCTGAAGGCGGGAGATGACCCAGATGAGGTCTCGGCTGTCGACGACGCTGTCCTGGTTGACGTCGGCGAGGCCGGAGTAGCCGGCTTCACCGATGCGGGCGCCGAAGCGGAGCAGGACCTCGCTGAGGAGGGCGGTGCCGACGCCGCGGGCCGCGGGGGTGTCCTGAGGAGCGGGCAGGACGGTGCCGCCGACCTTCGAATCGAGGATGGGGCGCCACGCCCACGACACGCCGTACTCGACGCCGCCGGGCGGGAGGTTGCGGAACAGGTCGAAGTGGCGATTGGCGTAGGTGACGCGGAGCACGTAGAAGCCCGGCGTGATGAGCTGGTAGTGGAGGTGCTCGATGTTGCCGAGGGTGGTGCGGGAGAAGGCGAGCGGTTCCTGGCCGTCGAAGACCTCGCCGTCGGGAGTCTGGTAGAGCTCGAGGTCGAGGTTCTCGAGTTCGAGGTGGGTGATGTTGCCGACGCCGGGGTTGTCGAGGAGGGTGAAGTTGGGCTTCTTGACGGTGACCGTGCGGTTCCAGACAAGGGTGGCGGTGATGTAGTCGTTGGGGCCGGGGGTGGCGCTGACGAACGGCACATAGATGACGTAGTCCATCACGCCACCGACCCGGGAGCCGCTGCGGAGGCGCAGGGGCTTGATGCCGAGGTTGGCGTGGTCCCAACCGGCGTAGCCGCCGAAGATGGAGGTGGGGAGCAGGACGGGCTTGACGGCGGGCGGGCCGCCGCCACTGAACGAGCCGGGAACGGTGCCGGCGCCGGAAATGAAGGACTCGCGGGGATCGAAGAGGCCGGCGCCCGACTTGGTTCCGCCGCCGGGGGTGATGACCGGGTCGGTGAAATCGGGGCGCATGTCGCGGAACTCGAGGCCGCGGTTGGTGTCGAGGATGCCCTTGCGGATGAGTTCGAGCTGGGCGGCGGTCATGTCCGGGTCGGCGGGCATGAGTTGGCGCATCTCGGCCTCTTCATCGGGAGTGAACTGGCCCGTCGAAGCGGCGGCCCCCGAGCCGGGGCGGTTCGGCTGGTTGGGGAACGGCGGGGGGACGATCTCGTCCGCGGGCGTCTGCGTGGGCTTGGTGGGGTCGGTGAGCGGCGAGTCCTGCAGGTCGCCCACGCCGTACACCGCGAAGGCGTAGGGAATCGAGAGCAGGCCGGCACCCTGCGCCAGGTCCAGCGGCACGCGGCCGGCGCCGGCGTTCTGGTCGTTGATGAGGTCGTCGGGGTTCTCGGCGGTGCGGCCGTCGCGGTTGTCCTGGGGCTTGGCGGGCGCGCCGCTGTTGCTCCAGCCGGGCATCTTCACGGCGCTGGTCATGAGAACCGAGCGCATCACCAGGCTGTTGATGCTCTTCTGCGGGACGCGCGAGAGGCCGAAGTCCTGCAGCAGCGCCACCGCACCGGCGACGATCGGCGCGGAGAACGACGTGCCGTCGAGGGCGGCGAAGCGGTTGTTGACGTTCGGATCGAGGATCGGGAGCGAGAGCCCGGCGATGGGCTGGTGCCCGACGTACACGTCGCAGGGATCTGAGACGTCTTCAAGCAGCGACGGGTCGATGTCACGCTTGATGATGC
>JAFLCM010000219.1 GCA_017303565.1 Planctomycetota bacterium | reverse complement strand
GGGCCTGAAGCCGGCGCTCGGCCCCGCCGCGCCCGCTCACTTCCCAGACGCCCGCTCCCCCACGCCCGCCCGCCGCGCGCCGAGCGGCTCGACGGGCGACAACCGCCGAAAACACCCTTCCGCCCCGGCATTCCCGGTCGTTGCCAACCGGCGGCGGCGCGGCTACATTCCCTCCCCCGTTTCGCAGGGGTACGCGGGCGCGTACCAAAGTGGCCAACTGGGCCAGACTGTAAATCTGGTGGCGTAATGCCTACGAAGGTTCGAATCCTTCCGCGCCCACTTTTCCGTTTCTGACCACCACCCGCCGAGGCCCGACACCGGGCCTTGTCGCCGTTTGGGCGGCCCCGACCCGATACCCTTCCCCCATGGCCCATGACCCCATCGCCCAGTCCGTTCTTGACCTCATCCGCAAGGCCGACCCCGACGCCGCAGGCATGCTCGAGCGTGAGGAGGCCCGTCAGCACTCCACCCTCGAACTCATCGCCTCGGAGAACCACGTCTCCCGCGCCGTCATGCACGCGATGGGCACCTGCCTCACCAACAAGTACGCCGAGGGCTACCCGGGCGCCCGCTACTACGGCGGGTGCGAGTTCCACGACCAGGTCGAGACCCTCGCCCGCGAGCGCATCAAGTCCCTGTTCAACTGCAGGTTTGTCAACGTCCAGCCGCACTCCGGCGCTCAGGCCAACGCCTCGGTGTTCCTCGCCCTGCTCAACCCCGGCGACACGTTCGCGTCCCTCGTCCTCGCCGACGGCGGGCACCTCTCGCACGGGCTGAAGGTCAACATGTCGGGCAAGTGGTTCAACCCGGTGCACTACCCCCTGCACTACGACACCGCCCACAAGGACTTCGAGCGGATCGACTACGACGCCGCCCGCGCGGTGTGCCTGGAGCACAAGCCGAAACTCATCATGTGCGGCTACTCGGCGTACCCGCGGGTGATCGACTTCGCCCGTTTCCGCGCCATCGCCGACGAATGCGGCGCGCTGCTGATGGCCGACATCGCTCACATCGCCGGCCTCGTCGCCGCGGGCGTCCACCCCTCGCCCTTCCCGCACGCCCACGTCGTCACGACCACGACCCACAAGACCCTCCGCGGGCCCCGCGGCGGCCTCATCATGACCAACGACGAGGAGATCTCGAAGAAGATCGACCGCGCCGTCTTCCCCGGCATGCAGGGCGGCCCCTTGATGCACGTCATCCTCGCGAAATCGATCGCTTTCGGCGAGGCGCTCAAGCCCGAGTTCAAGGTCTACCAGCAGCAGGTCGTGAAGAACGCCCAGGCCCTCGCCAAGGCGCTCCAGGCCAAGGGCTACCGCATCACCAGCGGCGGCACCGAGAACCACCTCATGCTCGTCGACCTCCGCGCCCGCGACCAATCGCTCACCGGCGCCGATGCCGAGAAGTGGCTCGAAGGCGCCGGCATCATCTGCAACAAGAACGGCATCCCCCGCGACCCGCTGGCGCCGAAGGTCACCAGCGGCATCCGCCTCGGCACCCCCGCCACCACCACGCGCGGGCTGAAGGAAGCGGAGATGACCACCATCGCCGACTTCATCGACCGCGTGCTCATCAGTAAGGGCGACGCCAAGACGACGCAGCAGGTGCGCAGCGAGGTCCGGGCGCTGTGCGAGCGTTTCCCGATGCCTCACTGACGCAAAGCATCGGGTCCGGGTACCCCGTCCGTTCCGGGCGGGTTTCCGCGTACACCGTCCGTCCCGCTCGGCCCCGGCAGCAGCCACACGTCACCCACGTTCGGGCACACCAGCCGATCGGGCTCCCACGCCTTCACCAGCCGCGCCAAGGGCTCCGCCAGCGGCACGTTCGAGTCGTGGAACGTCGCGTGGTGCACCGGCATCAACAGCCGCGCCCCCATGCGCCGCGACATCTCCGCCACCTGCTCCGGCGTGGCGTGCTGGTGCTCCCACGGCTCGTAACTGCCGATCCCCATCACCGCCAGGTCCACCACCGGTCGCGTCGACGAAAGGTGGTCGAACGCGTCGGTCATCGCCGTATCCCCGCCGAAAACCACGCGCCGCCCGTGCCCGTCGAGCACGTACGCGTTGTAGCCGCGGTGCCGGTCGACCACGAAACGAGCGCCCCAGTGCTTGGGGCGCACTGCGCGCATCCCCACGCCGCGGACCTTTGCCTCTTTCCCCCAGTCGAGTTCCACCACCTCGCCGAAGCCCGCGGGCAACAGGTCGCGCGTGCCGCGGGGGATCACCACGGCGGCCTTCGACGCCCACGGCAGGCGCGTCAGCCTGAGCAGCGAGTCAATGTCCCAGTGGTCCATGTGGGCGTGGCTGAGCATCAGCACGTCCACCGGCGGCAGGCCCTCGGGGCCGATCGGCACCCCCACCGCCCGCCGTCGACCGATCTTCCGTTGCCCCAGCCTCAATCCCGCCCGGTCGTCAAAGTGCGGGTCGGTCAGCAGGGTCTTGCCGTTGACCTTCAGCAGCGTGGTCGCGTGCCCGAGCCAGCAGGAAGCGAGTTCCGCCGAGTTCCACGCGTCGCCGTCAAGCCCCACGGGCGGCGCGGGGGTTTGCTCGGTCTTGGGGCGAAGCCCGAGGCTCTCCGCCACCACGAACGACCACTGCGCGGCCACGGTCTTGGCCTGTTTGGCGATGCGGGATTTGACGGAACGGGATCCTCCGGAAGCCATGAGACATCGTACGCGCCCCGTGCCACTGAGCCGTCGCCGGGTCAGTGCCGAATCACGCCGATTGATCTTGCGATCACTTCGCCTCGGCGTACCCGATCGCGTCGGGGCCGACGGCGTCCAGCGGCACGCGGGTTTCGTCCTTGATCGTGCTGAGCGCGAAGCTCGTGCGGATGCGCCCGATGTTCGGCGCCATGCTCAGCTTGTGGACGATGAACGTCTCGTACTGCGTCATGTCGGTCACCAGCACCTTGAGGATGAAGTCCTCTTCACCCGCCGTGTGCCACGCCTCCTGCACCTCTTCGAACCGCGAGACCGCGTCCTTGAACTCCTGCAGGCGGCGCTCGCCGTGCTCGCGCAGCGTCACGTGCACCACCGCGCAGATGCTCTTGTCCACCATCACCGGGTCGAGCAGCGCGACATAGCGCTTGATGATCCCCGAGGCCTCGAGTTTCTTCACGCGTTCGAGCGTGCTGGGCGGGCTGATGCCCACCCGCTGCGACAGCGTCGCGTTGGTGATCTCGCAGTCCGACTGCAACTGCTGGAGGATGGCCAGGTCGATCGCGTCGAAACGCACCCGCGGGCGACCCGGGCGACGCCGGCTCCCCGTCGCTTCCCGCGCGCTCATCGGCGCGGCCGGGGTCCCCGCCAGCGAGTTCACGCCCGTCTTGTCGGGGCCGGCCTGTCCTGAATGCAGCGTGGGGGGCGTCATGGGTTGGTTCCGATTGGTCTGGTTCCGAGTGGTTGGTTGCGAAGGCTCGAAGGCGGTGATCGCGCCGCGGGGGGTCGTGCCGCTGACGATCTCGCGGAGTTTGAAACGCTCGCGAATCGACCCGTGGGGCGGCTTCCGCCCTTCCGCCCGGGGCGGACCGCCCCGACGGAACGCCGACACGATAGCGGCAAACCGCCCCGATGCAAGAACAATATTCGTCAAAACCACCCTTTGACGGAACAAACCGCACCAGAATGTCTAGAATACCCCCCGTCCGCCCGGGTGCCGGTCCTCCCGTCGCCCCGCTATCGTCCAGCCGAATCGACCGGCGGCCCCAGACCGCCCGACCCCTCCCGTGCCATCCGCCCCGTGCCCGGAGAACGCACCATGACCGTCGCCACCGCCCGCCCCGCCGTCCAGGTCTCCGCCAACACCGACCCACTGACGCTCATCGACGTCGACCACGTGCAGTTCTACGTGGGCAACGCCAAGCAGGCGGCGTTCTTCTACGCCCACTGCTTCGGCTTCCAGATCGAGCAGGTGAGCGACCTGACCACCGGGGCGCGCGACGCCGCGACCTACCTGCTGACGCAGGGCAACATCCGCTTCCTGCTCACCAGCGGCCTGACCGCCGAGCACCCCGCCAGTCTTGAAGTCGCGATGTACGGCGACGGCGTGAAGGACGTCGCCTTCACCGTCTTCGACGCCGAGAAGGCCTGGGAGCGCGCCACCTCCAACGGCGCCATGTCCGCCCAGGAGCCCAAGACCCACAAGGACCAGCACGGCAGCGTCACCACCGCCAGCATCCGCACCTACGGGCGCTGCGTCCACACCTTCGTCAGCCGCACCGGCGAGTACGACCTCACCCGCGTCAAGCAGGGCGGGCTGTTCGCGCCGCGCTTCAAGAAACTCGACAGCGGGATCACGGGCGTCGGCGCCGCCGGCGGAGCCCCCAGCGTCCTCGCCGTCAACGAGTACAACAAGAAGAACCCCTGCGGCCTGAAGTACGTCGACCACCTCGTCGGAAACGTCGAACTCGGCAAGATGAACCACTGGGTGAAGTTCTACGAGGACGTCCTCGGCTTCAAGATGTTCAAGCACTTTGACGACAAGGACATCGCCACCGACTACTCGGCGCTCATGTCCAAGGTCATGGCCAGCGGCAACCAGCTCATCAAGATGCCCATCAACGAGCCCGCCGAGGGCAAGAAGAAGAGCCAGGTTCAGGAGTACCTCGACTGGCACTGCAACACCCCCGGCGTCCAGCACCTCGCCCTCCGCACCGACGACGAACTCCACTCCATCGCAGCCCTCCGAGGCCGCGGTGTCGACTTCCTCACCCTCCCCGACGCCTACTACGACAAAGTCTGGGACCGCGTCAACACCATGCTCAAATCCCACGGCCATCAAGCCGTCAAGGAAGACCACGAAGCCGTCCGCAAACTCGGCATCCTCGTCGACGCCGACGACGAAGGCTACCTCCTCCAACTCTTCACCAAGCCGCTCCAGGACCGCCACGGGGCACTTGCGGAAAAATCTTTTGCAGAAGGGTTTGATATTTTGAGGATCGTGGGAAAATTTAACACATAGTTTGAAAGATAAAAACTGTCGAGTTCAACTCACCTGAATTTTTTCG
>JAFLCM010000218.1 GCA_017303565.1 Planctomycetota bacterium | reverse complement strand
GGTTGGGTGGTCGCGTGCAGGCCTCGGAGTTCGGCGAGGCTGGCGGCCTGGAACACGGGCTTGCCGGTGAAGACCTCGTAGAGGAGGAGGCCCAGGGCGTAAACGTCGGAGCGGACCGAGACGCTCTGGCCCGACAACTGCTCGGGGGCCATGTAGGTGGGCGTGCCCGCGAGGACCGTGCCGGAGCCGATGATCTCTGCGGCGGTGCCGGCGACGCCGAAGTCCGTCAGGCGGGCGCGTCCCCGGGCATCGAGCATGACGTTCGAGGGCTTGATATCGCGGTGGATGACGCCGAGGTCGTGGGCGGCGGCGAGGCCGGCGCACACCTGGCGGGCGACTTCCAGCGCCTTGTCCGGAGGGAGCCGCCCGATGCGGCGGAGCAGGGACGAGAGGTCCTCGCCGTCGATGTACTCCATCGCGAGGAAGACGGTGGGCGCGCCGGCGTCGAACTCGGGCGGCAGGGTGACGGCGTCGTACACGCGGCAGACGTTTGGGTGGCTGATTTGGCGGGTGAGTCGGACCTCGTTCAGCAGGCGCTGCACCTTGTCGGGCTGGGCGGCGAACTCGGGGGGCAGGAACTTCAGCGCGACCGGCTGGGCGAGCGTGACGTCGTCGGCGCGGTACACCTCGCCCATGCCGCCTTTTCCGAGGCGCGAGATGATGCGGTAGCGCCCGGCGATCACCTGCCCGGGCGCGAAGCGTCCGGAGTCGATGGAACTGGAGAAAGAGGTCGAGAAGGAGGGGCCGGCTGATCCGCCGGCGCCGCCGGACCCGGTGCCTGTTCCGGCGCCGCCGGTGGCGCGGGAATGAGGGGGAGGCGTCGGGAGCGCGGCGTGGGGCGCCGGGGCGTCTGCCGTGACGGCGCTGAGCGTTTCGGAGTTCGGGCGTGGGAGCGCTGCGCCGCAGGCGGGGCACGCCTTGGCGCTGGGCTCGACGGTCTGGGCGCAACGCGGGCACGTGGCCATTGGGGCCAAGTGTACGTCCCGTCCGCGGGGCAGTTCAGAGGGTCAGGCGGCGGTCTTGAAGCCCGAGACGAGTTTCTCGAGTTCGGCGGCGCGCCCGGTCAGGTCGGTGGCGATCTCGGCGGCGCGGCGGGCGGCCTGGTTGCACTCCTGCCCGGCCTCGGCGATGAGCGTGACGTTGCGCCCGATCTCCTCGGACGCCGCGGTCTGCTCGTGGGTGGCGGAGGCGATCGACTCGACGATCATGGCCACGGTTCCGCTGCTGTCGCAGATGGTGCTGAGCGAGGCGCCGGCCTTTTCGGCCATCGAGACGCCCTCGCCGACACGCTCGGTGACGTCCTTCATCCGCGAGACGGCGCCGGAGGTGCCTTCCTGGATGGCGCGGATGCTGGTGGCGACCTCGCCGGTGGCCTTGGTGGTGCGGTCTGCGAGCTTGCGGACCTCGTCGGCGACGACGGCGAACCCGCGCCCGTGCTCGCCCGCCCGGGCGGCCTCGATGGCCGCGTTGAGCGCGAGCAGGTTGGTCTGGTCGGCGATGTCGTTGATGACGTCGATGATGCGCCCGATCTCCTCGGAGCGGGCGCCGAGGTCGGCGATCGAGCCGGACGACTCGCGGACCATGTCGCTGATGGTGCGCATCTGGGAGAGGGTGCGGTTGACGACCTCACCGCCGGTGCGGGCGTCGTTGCCGGCGCTGCCGGTCATCTTGGAGGCGTCCTGGGCTTTGGAGGCGACCTCTCCGATCGACTGGTTGGACTCGAGGACCGCGGCGCTGACGCGCTCGGTCTGGCGGCTCTGGTTGTCGATGCCCTGGGCCACCGACTCGGCGGAGGTGAGGATGTCGCGGCAGCCGGCGTTGACGTGCGCGGCGCTCTTCGACACCTGGGCGATGATCGTGTTCAGGTTGGAGACGATCGCGTTGATCCGCTCGCACAGGTCGGCGAGTTCGTCCTTGGTGCCCGTTTCGATGCGGCGGGTGAGGTCCATCTTTCCCGCGGCACCGATCGACTCCACGCCCTGAGCCATGCGGCGCAGCGGCTGGATGATCGAGGTGGCGATGAGCCAACCCAGCACGCCCACACCGACGGAAAGCGCGCCGCCCAGGGTGTACAGCCAGAACTGTCGGGAGTGCAGCGTCGCCGCGGCCTCGGCCTCCAGGCGCTTGGACTCGGCGGTGGCGAGTTCGACCGTACGGTCGATCGCGGAGCGGTGCCGGTTGTAGGCGTCGAGCATCGGGCCGGAAAGGACCGACCGCGCCACCTCGAGGTTGCCCGAGCGGACCGCGGGGACGAACTTGTCGTCCATCACGCGGAAGAAGTCGACGGCGGGGTCGTGGGCGGCGCTGGTGAGCGAGGACTTCAGTTCGCCGGCGGCGAGGGCCTCGTTCCAGAACGCGGTGCGGTCTCTGAACTCCTTCTTCAGGACCTCGTAGCGGGCGAGGAGCTCGTCGCGCCGACCCGCGTCGTCGCAGTCGCCGAGCAGGTGCGCCACGAGGTGCGACTCGATGATGAACTGCGGCGGGGGGAGCACGTCCGCAAGCAGGTCCTTGTTGGTCGAGATCTGCGTGTAAAGCGGGCCGCCGACCTTCGTTCGCTCGAGCGTGTGCCAGGCGATCACCCCGAACGCGCCGAGGCCCGTCGCCGAGAGGGCGACGAGCAGCATGAGTTTCGACGTAATGCGGAGGCGAGACAATCCGAGCATGGTCCGGCCTTTCTGTTTGTGCAAACTCCGGCGGACACATCGGTTGCAAGCCGCGGCCGCTCAACCGGGTTTCCCCGAATGCGGGTGCGGTCGACTGGATGATGCGGTCATTCTCGGGTTATCCATGAAGCCGGGGCGTACACTGACGCCATGCCGCAGCAGTCCGAGAACATGATGCCGAACCGTCCCGCTAACACGCCGTGCGTACTCATCGTCCGCGACGGCTGGGGGAGGAACCCGAACCGCGAGCACGACGCCTTCAACGCCGTGAAGCAGGCGAGTACGCCCGTGGCGGATCGGCTGGAGCGCGAGTACCCGACGACGCTCATCCGCACGAGCGGGATGGACGTGGGCCTGCCCGACGGGACCATGGGCAACAGCGAGGTTGGGCACCAGAACCTCGGCGCGGGGCGGATCGTGGACCAGGAGAGCGTGCGGATCACGCGGGCGTGCCGTGCGGGGACGCTGGCGAGCAACCCCGCGATCGTGGACGCGGTGAAGTCGGCGATGGCGCGAGGCGGGCGCGTGCACCTGTTCTGCATCTGCTCCGACGCGGGCGTTCACGGGCTGCTGGAGCACCTCTATTCGGTGATGAAGGTGACTGGCGGGCTGGGGGCAAAGGAGGGCCGCACGCTGCTGCACCTCTTTACGGATGGGCGCGACACGGGGCCGTTCACGGGGCTCGGTTTCGTCAAGGGTGTGGAGGCCGAGTGCGCGCGGCAGGGTGTGGGGCGGATCGCCAGCGTCATCGGGCGGTACTGGGCGATGGACCGGGATTTCCGCTGGGAGCGCGTTCACAAGGCCTACGCCTGCCTGACGGGGCGCGATGTGGCGAGCCACGGCGTGCGGGCCGAGGCGACCGCGGCGGGCGCGGTGCAATGGGCGTACGACCACCCCTCAGGCGAGACGCTCAAGGGAGACGAGTTCGTGCCCGCCACGATGATCGGCGCCACCGAAACCGAACGAGCAGAGGGGCGCGTCCGCGACGGCGACGCGGTGATCTTCGTGAACTACCGGGGCGACCGGCCGCGCGAGATCGCCTCGGCTTTCGTGCTGCCGGACGAGCAGTGGGCGGCGGTGAAGCCCTCGCCCGACAGCGGGGCGAAGGGCTTCGAGCGCGGGAAGAGGCTCGAGATCACCTTCGTGTGCATGACGGCGTACTCCGAGGCGCTGCTGCCGTTCGTGACCGTGGCGTTCCCCAAGCCGCCCAAGATGGCGGACATCTTCGGGGAGTACGTGTCGAGACTGGGCCTGACGCAGTTTCGCTGCGCCGAGACGGAGAAGTTCCCGCACGTCACGTTCTTCTTCAACGACTACCGCGACGACCCGTTCCCCGGTGAGCGCCGCGAGATCGTGCAGAGCCCGAAGGTGGCGACGTACGACATGCAGCCGGAGATGAGCGCCCACGGCATCCGCGACGCGGTGCTCGGGCGGCTGGCGGCGCCCGACTGCGAGGCGTTCATCGTCGTGAACTTCGCCAACGGCGACATGGTAGGGCACACGGGCAGCCTGCCCGCGGCGGTCAAGGCGTGCGAGTGCGTCGATCAATGCGTCGGGGCGATTGTCGACGCCACGCTTGCCAGAGGGGGGAGCCTGATTGTTACCGCGGACCACGGTAACGCCGAGCAGATGTTCGACCCCGCGACCGGCTCGCCCCACACGGCCCACACGACGTACGACGTGCCGCTGATCGTGGTGGGGGCCGTGTTCAAGGGGCGTCGCCTGAAAGGCCCCGGGGAGGGGCGGCTCGCGGACGTCGCGCCGACCATGCTCGCGATGGCGGGTCTGAAGAAGCCCGCGGCGATGGAGGGCGAGAGCCTGTTGCTGTGAGTGTTCAGGCGGAGCGGACGAGCCGAACGAACTCTTCGCCGCGCCTCTCGAAGTTCACGTACTGGTCCCACGAAGCGCAGCCGGGAGAGAGCAGGAGCACCTCGCGGTCGCGCATGGCGGCGCGGGCGGCGTTGAACGCGCGGTCGAGCGTGGAGCATTCCGTCGCTCGCCCGCCGGCCACGGCTACGCCAGCTGCGATCGAGGGGCCGGTGGCGCCGATGGTGTACACCGCGGCGCAGCGCGACGCCGGCGCGATCATGGGCGCGAGATCGATCTTCTTGTCGTACCCGCCCGCGATCAGGTGGACCCGGTCCGCGCCGTAGCGAGGGTCCCCGTCGAGGGCCTCGATGGCGGTGGCGGCGGACTCGGGGGTGGTGGACTTGGAGTCGTTGAATGCGAAGCCCGCGCCGCCGGGCACTGGGAACTCGCCGATGAACTGCAGGCGGTGCTCGAGGCCGGGGAAGTCGGCGAGGGCGCGGAGGGCGCCCGCGCGGGCTGCTGCCTGCTCGCGGGGGTCCGTT
>JAFLCM010000217.1 GCA_017303565.1 Planctomycetota bacterium | reverse complement strand
GGACCTTGCCCTTTTTGGCGGGAGCTGCTGCGGCTGCTGGAGTCGATGACATTCAAATCTCCTCGGATCATCCGACACGATGTGTCGTACCCGAATGTGCGAAACGAAACGGAAAATGAACACGCCGCCCGATGAACCGAGCGGCGTGACACAAAGACTTTACTTGGCCTTGACGCCCTTCTTGCCGGCGACGGTCTTCTTCTTGCCCTTGCGGGTGCGGGCGTTGGAGCGGGTGCGCTGGCCGCGGACGGGCAGGCCCTTGCGGTGCCGGTCGCCGCGGTACGAGCGGATGTCCTTGAGGCGCTGGACGTTCTGCGAGATCTGGCGGCGGAGGGCGCCCTCGACCAGGAACTCGGCGTCGATGAGGGCCGCGATGGAAGCGACCTCGGTCTCGGAGAGCTGGTTGGCGCGCTTCATCGGCTCGATGCCGCACCGCTGCAGGATCGCCTCACCGTTGGTGGGCCCGATCCCGTGGATGTAGCGGATCGCGTAGCGGATGGGCTTCTTGTCCGGGATATCGACGCCGACGATACGAGGCATGAGGAACTCCGGTGTTCGTTGAACGGGGCCCGCTCAGCAGCGAACGCCCGCGGTGTGACCTGGGACGGAAATCAGCCCTGAACCTGCTTGTGCTTGGGGTCCGACTTGCAGATGACGCGGACGCGCCCCTTGCGGCGGACGACCTTGCAGGAACCGCAGATTCTCTTGATGCTCGAGCGAACCTTCATGACGATCATCCCACTGGGGCTCTGGGCCGCCCCTTCTGGAGGTGTGCCTTGGGAACCATCCGTGATGCGCCGACCGGGCGTTCGTGAACGTCCCACCGTCCACGCCGAACGACGCGCTCCACGACCCCGGGCGGCAAAAGCAGTCCGGGACGGATCGACGAGTGTATCAGCCTCGACCGGGTGATGCAACCGTTGCGCCCCACGGAGCCCACCACGCAATGCCGAACATTATCCTTACTTCTATCCGGCTATTCCGGCCACGACAACGCCACGATCCGCCCGGGTCAGGGGCAGGCTTCGCCGAACCGCCCGAGGAAGAACACCAGGTCCCCGGTGTTGATGAGCCCGTCGCCGGAGAAGTCGGCGCATCGCCCCGTCACCTGGGCACAGGTTATCCCGAACTGGCCCAGAAAGCGGGTCAGGTCGGGCGTGCTCACGACGCCGTCGGAGTTGAGGTCCGCCGGGCAGTCGGATCCGCTCCCCCCGCTCCAGAACCCGTGGGCCACCGTGGTCGCCCCGGCCGTGGTCGGCACCGACACGACCCCTTGCGCGACGGTGCCGCGGACTTCAACCCCGGATCCGGCCAGCACCCCCCCGCCGCTGCTGAACGTGGACCGCTCGATGGCGATGTCTCCGGCGAGCGCCCCGGTGCCGACGGCGGCGAGAAGCGCCGCAACGAACGCAAGGGAGCCGCGGGCCGCGCGGGGTGGGCCGGAGACTCTTGAGGTTCGGTTCATCGCGGCTGGGCTCCCTTCAGGGTGGTGTGCCCGGTGTTGCGGGTGTTGTACTTGCGGTACGCGTCGGCGGGCTTGACCGTGAAGATGATCGGTTCCGACACCTGGAAGTCCGGCGCCGGGTTGCGCACTGTGACCGGGAACTGACCGATCGCGGCGACGTCCTGCGGCAGCAGACGCACCCGCAGCAGGCTCTGATCGACGAAACTCGTGAGTCGCGGCTGGTTGTTGAAGTAGACGGTCGCGCCGGGGCGGAAATCCACGCCGCGGATGCTGAGGTTCGTCCCCTGCGGGTTCTTCGGGTCCGGCGTGGACGGGGGGTTGAACGCGACGTTGTTCACGGTCGCGGTGGGCGGGCTGAGTTGACTGGCATCGGGCTGGCGGTAGCGGACGCGGAACAGCAGCGGGACCGACTCGCCGCCGGAGTCGACGAGGCCCTGGAAGACTGGGACGGGGTCGCGGACGCCGTCCATGTCCGCGTCCTGCCACAGTTCCTCGAAGTAGCGCGTCCCGTTGCTGGGGGTGAAGACGGTGATCGAGTGGTTGCCGATGGTGACCAGGTTCGGCGGGAGCGTGGCCTTGAGCATCGACGAACTGATGAAGGTGGTGGGCAGCGGGACGCCGTTGAAGCGGACGACCGAGTCGGCGTTGAAGTTGCCGTACTTGGGCTCCTCGTAGCCGGTGAAGTTGGGGACGTGCTTGGGGCCGCCGATCACCAGTTCCACCGGCTGAAGGACGCCCTGCTCGTTGGTCCTGACGTCCGAGGGAGCGAGTTCCGGCGGGTCGACCGCGTTCACGACCGGGATGGGAGCGGCGATGGTGAGATTGATGGTGTTGCCGAAGCCGCCTCCCGGGCCGGGGTTGCACAGCGTGACCGCGACGCTGCGGGGCCGGTCGTAGTTGCCGTCGGCCAGTCGGACGTTGTGGATGCCGTTGTCGACGGGCTGGATGAAGCGGGGCAGCGGCACGCCGCTCTGCGCGCCGCCCCACAGAACCGCCGGGAAGCCCGGCATCTGGTTGAAGTCAAAGGCGGGGAAGTACGCCACGGCCCCGACGCCGCCGGCGGTGGCGTTGTTCCACAGCGTGTTGCGCATCAGGATGTAGTAGTCGCGGCGCGCGATGTAGGTGTCGTTTCCGCGGAACGTCTTGGCGTCGATCACCGAGATCGGCAGGTCTGCGAGGTCGGGATCGGCGGCCCACAGGTTCGGGTTCACCGCGTCAAGCCTCGGCGTCGGGTACTCGATCGGCATGTCGATCGTCTCGGTGGTGCGGCCGTTGGCAACAACGAACAGTTTGGCCACGCCCGGCAGCAGCCTGAACCGGTTGGGCACCTCCACGAGCAGCGTGCTCGCGTTGATCGACGTCGTGGGCAGCGCCTCCTGCCGGCCGTGATGAAGGATGTACGCCTGCGGGGCCACATCGCAGGGGCTGGACGGCGTTGCCTGGTTGCAGAATCGCGTGCCGTAGAGCAGCATCCGCGTCTTTCCGTTGGCGGTGATGTTGAACGACCCGACCGAGGGCGACGTCTGGTCGTAGATGAGCATGCTCATCGACGAGCGGCTGGCGCCGACGAGCCGCGGCTGCGCGCCCCCGTTCTGAACCAGCCGGATGTCCGGGAGGCGGACCTCCGGGAACGGAATCGTCCACGACGCCGGGAACACGCCCGGGCCGGGCGTCTGACCCGGCAGTGTCGGCGCCCGAAGCGGGAAGATGTTCAGCGAGAAGTTGGTGTACTGGGCGGCGTTCTGGACGCCGAGGGCCGCGAGAATCTCGGACAGGTCCCAGTCGTAGCACAGGAAACACCAGGGGCCGAGGCTGAGGATGTCGTAGCCGAAGGCGAACAGCGACACCCCGCCGGCGAGGGTGCGCCACTCGATGCCCGGGATGAACTGGACGTCGGTGTTGTTCGAGAAGACCGCCGAGGTCGCCACGAAGGGCGTGATGGTCAGCTCGCCGTCCCAGTTGGACGGCAGGTTAAAGGACAGGTCGGTCCCGAGCGGAAGGGTCTGGGTCGCGATGCCGTCGGTGAACTGATAGCGGACCGAGGGCGGATCGACCTTGACCTTCAGGTCCTGCTGGATCGCGAGGTTGACCTTGGCGACCAGTTGCAGCGCCTCCGCGGAGCCGCGGATGCCGAAGTCCGCCTCGTCGGGCTCTTCCTCGTCACCACCGCCACCACCGCCGCCGCCTCCGCCCTGCGGTTCTTCGGGGAGCGGATACTCGAAATCGAACTGCATCGTGGCGCCGAAGGCGCGCAGCACCGCCTGGGTGATGTTCAACCCGAAGTTGAAGAAACGGTCATTCGCGGAGGTGGTGAACTCGCGGGTAGCCGGGTCGTACCGACCCTGGGCCATCATCACCGGGGTTCGGAACGCGCCCTCGAACACGCCGCCGTACAGGTCGAACTCGAACCACTCTCCGGGCACCGGCAGCCCGGCCATCGACAGCAAGTCGATGAGATTCAGCCCCGGGACGTACGCGATCGGGAACACCCGCGCCAGGTTGACAAAGGTCACGTTGAAGATGGATTGGCTGAACGCCACAGCGCTCGCCGAGGAGCGGACCGAGAAGTTCCCGCCCGCGGTCAGGCCGGCGTTGACGGTGGGCGTGAAGCAGGAGGTCATCCGCGCTGCGCCGCTCGGCTCCCAGTCGGTGATGATCTCCACCGGTGATCCGGGGCCGAACTTGTCGCTGGACGGAACGAGGAACTTGGCCTGGATGGGCATGTGAACGTCGACCGTGCCGCCGTTCACCTCGGCCTTGTACCCACCGGTGAGCGATCCGCTGGTCTTGAAGACGAAAGAGCCTCCGAACGTGCCCGCCAGCGGGATGCTGAACGACTTGCCCGAGTCAACACCCTCGTTGGTCCAACTCACCGTGAAGAAATCGTCCTCGGAAACCAGGTTGCCCGCCCCGGGGGCCCAGATGCTGCGGTTCTCGAACTGCAGGTCGGCCGTCGCCCTCTGAAGGGTCGGCACGCCGACGAACGGCTGGGTGAACTTGTCGATGAACATCGGTCGGGTGAGCGTCGATGCGAAGCGAGTCCCCGCCACGAACACGTTCGCGCCCGCGTCGACCCGCAACGCGTCGGGGCTGATCGATTGCGGGTCCGCGTTGAAGATCGCCGTGGTCCAGACCTCCTGAAACGAGTAGTTCTCGACCGGCGTCGGCCGGACCTTGGTCAGGAAGTACCGGCGTTCGTTGGAGACATCGACCGCCGCGCAGTACAGGTTGCCCAGGCGGTCGAGCGCGATCTTCGGGGACCGCAGGTCCCTGGACCCCAGGTCTTCAGACGAGATCGGGAACGTTCCGCTCGAGACCGGAACCGAGAACGGGTCGCGCACGGCCTGAACCGCGACGAAGGAGATGTTCCGCCCGCCCGCGAAGAAGTCCTCTTCCAGGGCGAAGGCCATGGCCCCCGTGACACCGATGGCCATCCGCCCGGCGATCGAGACGAAGTTACCCAGGTCCGAGCCGACGGAGTTGACGTGGGCGCGCTGCCCTGTGGAGTCATACTGCTCGATCACCCAGCGCCGGTCGAGCCCGAGCGGGTA
>JAFLCM010000216.1 GCA_017303565.1 Planctomycetota bacterium | reverse complement strand
GTCGGGCCGTGGCACCGGCACGATCGTAGCCGATCAGGAGCCCCCGCGCGAGACCCCCCAGCGACGCCTGGCGCGGCGACGTGACCTGTCAGGTCAGTAATCGTTTGCGCGCGTCGCGCCCGGTTTGAGACGATCGGCGGCCCGCTCAGCAGCAATTTCCTCTTTAGTGAATCACCCCGCCTCCGGCGCGCGGTCCAGCCCCGCCCGCATCGCCGCCCGATGGTCCTTTACCTCCGGGGTCTCGGTGCGTCGGTCGTCGCGGAGGTAGCCCAGGTCGAGTGCCAGTGCCGCGGGCCCGCCGCGGTCCTTCTTGATCCACTCCGAGAGGTCCACCGGCACGCAGTCGCAGCCGACGCGCTCGAGCCGCCCGAGCAGGTCCTTGCTCACACCCTCGGGGATGATCGCCTTCGGCTTGCCGCCGGCGGTCGTCGCGGGCAACTGGATCAGCCCCGCCGCGTATAGCGCCGCGTCCTCTTCCGACAGCGGGATGACGGTGTCGCTGATGCGCGCCTTGCGCCCCAGCACCAGTCGCTGCCCGTCCTCGTGCAGGGCCCTGACGTTAACGACCAAGACGCTCCGCTCCGGGCCGACGCTGGTGGCGACCATGTCGCCGCGGGGGTAGCGGGGGTCGCTCAAGACGAGGCTGTGCACCTCGCAGCCCGGGACCATTTCCGCGAGCGGCTCGCGCAGCCTGGGGTCGCTGCTCCAGTCCGGTGCCTTTGGCCCGAGCATCGCGAGCAGCCGGCGCGCGCCGCCGGGTCCGTTGTCGATCGGCCCCGGAGCGCAGGCGAAGACGTACTTCGACCCGCTCTCTTTCGAACCGCCCACGCGGAAGAAATCCCCCGCGCCGCCGAAGCGGTGCTCGAACGAGTCCACGGAAAAGCCCGCGGCCCTCACGGCACGGCTCATCGCGTCCTGCGCGCCCTCGCCCGCCTTGCCGCTGACGGTGGAGGCGATGAACACCTTGTCCGCGACGCACCGGCGCGCGGAGCGATCGACAAGCAGGCCCGCCGCGCCGATGAAGACCCCGTCGGGAGCGCTCCGGTCCGGCATCGCCGCCAACACGTCCACGCCGAGCCCCGAAAGCGTTTGCGCCAGCGTGTGCCACTGCCTCAGCGCGAGGTCGACGTTTGTTTTCCCGCGGAATCGCTCGGGGCGGTCGGCGCTCGGTCCGCCGGCCCGCGCGGAGGTGCCTGCGAAGAACAGAGGGCGCACCATCAGGAAGGACCGCTTGACGGCCGCCGTCATGGGGGCCGCGCGGCGCGACGCGACCGCGTCGCCGGCGGTGGGGGGCCTCGATGGTGGGGCGGGCTGTTCCATGGATCGCGGCGCACGTCGGGCGGATCGCCGAACAACCGATCATACCGAACGCACGCCGATCCCGGGCGTTCCTTCTTCTTTCAAAAGCGAACCGGGCCCGACGAATCGGGCCCGGCGTCGTTGGCATGGATGAGCGAACCGCGGATTACTTCGCGGTGCACTTCGAGGAGCAGTCCTTCTTCTCCGAGCAGGACGAGCCGGAGACGGCGCCCATGGCGGCCTTCTCCTTGCTGCTGCACTTCGAGGCGCAGTCCTTCTTCTCGGAGCAGGACGAGCCGGACACCGCGCCCATGGCGGCCTTGTCCTTGCACGCGCCGTCCTTCTGGCAGCAATCCTTCTTGCTGCACTCGCCAGAGACCGCGCCCATGTTGGCGCTGCTGTTGTGGCCCTTGGCGCAGCCGCCGACGACCATCATCGCGCCGATGGCGCCGATCAGGAGCAGGGATTTCTTCATGAGATCTCTCCAGGGAAAAAGGGGTTGCATGAACGGCAGGGACTTCCGATCGCCCGAACAACCGGGCTTCGCCCCTGAATGATTCCGAAACAGTGTAGGCCAACAGGCCCGTGGACAGAACACACTTCAGTCTGGGACCGACGGCTCTTCGCCCGGCTCGTCCCGACGGATTTCAACTTCGGCACGCCGAAGCCCCGCCCATGACTACCGAACAGAACGCGGGCGGCTGCATCTGTTCGCCCTCTGACGCCGAGCGCTCGGACCGCAGGCCCCGAGTCGACCGACATGGCCCCGATATCGCCTCTCGGGACAACCGAAAAGAGGGGTTTCCCCGGGGCCTGCTGGCTGGCGAAGCCGTCGGGTGGAGTCAACGCCCGCCCGGGCGGTCAGGCCCGGGCGGGTGCGTGTTTGGATCGGGTCGGTGCCCGCCCCCAACGAGCGGGTCAGCCCTTCGAGCAGCAGGAATCCCCCGGGCAGCAGGCGTCGCCCGAGCAGCACGAGTCGCCGCAGGTGCACGTATCGCCGCAGGTGCACGTATCGCCGCAGGCGCACGAGTCGCCGCAGCCCTTGCAGCAGGTGCAGTCGTCGCCGCAGGTGCAGGCGCCGCCCTTGCAGCAGCCGCAGCAGGTGCAGTTCTCGCCGCAGGAGCAGCCGGTGCCGCAGGTGCAGGCGGAGGAAGCGGTGACGGACGGGGCGCCGGCGAGGGCCATCGAAGCGGCGCACAGCGAAGCGATGAGGAGCATCATGGATGTTCTCCGATTTGCGTTGTGAATGAGGAACAATCGAGGCACGACGGGCCGACGCCGACAAGGCATGGCCCGGGACTCCGCCCGCGCGGGAACGCGGACGGACGGCTCAACCGGCACGCTCGGCGCGCACCGGGACCGTGTCACGGCCTCAGGTTGTCCAGCAGCACAGCCAGGCCCGGACCAGGCCGCACTCGGCGGTGGTCAGCCTTCCCGCGGAATCAACGAGCGGCGCCTCGACGCCCACGGGCAACCCGGCAAGCGCCGGATGCCACGAGGGCTTCGGCGCGTTCGCCAGGACAAGGTCGAACAGAGGTCGGGAATCGGGGACGGGACGCGGCGGGGTTTGCTGGTCGTCGCCCGGGCAGAAGACGCAAACACAGCCCTCGTGCGCCGTGCCGTCACCCGCGCAGCCGTTGCAAGCGGCCTCGACCGGTTCAGCCGGGCAGCACGAGTCGTCGTCGGCACAGGCTTGCGAATCGTCGCCGCCCGCGGTTCCGCAGCACGCGCACGCCGCCCGGGCCTGGGCACGGCTCTGTTCGGGGGCCGCGCAGTCGCCGCACACCGCGCCGCACAGCCACACCCCGCACAGCCAGCCGATTGGAAAGACCTGGCTCAAAAGCAGCAGGGGGGTCAGAAGGCGGGAGGTGAGCAGCGGGGTGCGCACGACCTCATGGTATTCCCGCGGTCGAGCCCGGCGCTCGGGCGGAACTGTCGGCTAAAGAAGGGACAACCTACCCGACCCATCCGTCGTCCCAGGACATCCCGGCGGGCAGCGTCGCGCCGCCGCCCGATTCCACCATGGTGGCGACGGGATAGGCGCAGTAGTCGAGCGCGAAAGACCCCGCCGGGCGATGGTTTCCGGACCTGTCCAGCCCGCCGAACGGCAGTTTGCTCGACGCGCCCGCGGTGCCCGTGTTCACGTTCACACACCCGGCCTTGGCCTCGACCAGGAACCGCTCGATCGCCGGCTGGCTCCTCGTAAAGATCGACGCCGCCAGCCCGTAGCGGGACGCGTTCGCCTGATCGATCGCTTGTTCGAGAGAATCAACGACGCAGAGGCGAGCGAGGGGCGCGAAGGCTTCGACGTCCGCGCCGGCGTCCCGGGCCGGTTGCTCGCTGATTGAGAAGCCCGGCACCTCGATCAGCCCGGGGGTGACGAAATGCCCGGCGTGTTCGTCTTTCGGGGTGGTCAGTTCGATCAGCGCTCGCCCCCCCGCGCCCAGAAGCGTCCGCTGGAACTCGACGGCGCCCGTGACGGCCTCGGCGCGGATGAGCGGCCCCATGAATGCCGGCTTGCCGCCGACGCCGCGCGGGTCGCCCACGACGAGCGACGCGGTCGCTTTGCGGAACAGGTCGACAAACCTCGAGGCCACGGCGCGGTGGACGATGATCCGGCGCGTGCAGGTGCACCGCTGCCCGGTGGTGACGTACGCGCTGCGCACGCACTCGATGACCGCCTGGCGCAGGTCGGCGTCGTCCATGACGACCGCGGCGTTGTTGCCGCCCATCTCCAGCGCCACGACCCGGCCCGGGCGGTCGAGGTTCGCTTCGAGAATCCGCCTCCCCACCGACCACGATCCCGTGAACAAGATGCCGTCCACGTGAGCGCTGGCGACCAGGCGCGAGGCGACGTCCGCGCCGCCCTGCACGAGATTGACGACCCCGCGCGGCGCGCCCTCGGTCTCGAGCGCGTCGTGGTACATCCGCGCCAGCAGCGCGCCGCACGCGGGCGTCTTGTCCGAGGGCTTGATCACCACCGTGTTCCCGGCGAGCAGCGCCGGCACCATGTGCCCGTTGGCCAGGTGCGCCGGGAAGTTGAAGGGTCCGATCACGCCCATGACCCCGTGGGGCCGGAAGCGCGTCCCGCCCTCCCGCGTGGGCGAGAGCGGGAAGCGGAAGTCCGTGACGCGCCGCCGTCCGCCGTGCTCGCCCTCGTCGAGGGTGATGTCGATCTTGTCCGCGAGCAGTTTCGCCTCGGCGAGCGAGTCCCACTGGGCCTTCCCGGTCTCGCGCATGATGAGCGCACCGAGTTCGTCGGCACGCGCCCGCATGATCCCCTGAAGGGTCCGAAGCACCGCCGTCCGCTTGGCGATCCCCGCGTCCCGCCAGGCGGGGAAGGCGCGCCGGGCGGCCTCGACCGCGGCGTCCGCGTCTTCCACCCGCGGCGAGCCGGCCCACACCGGCTCGGCGGGGCGCGAAGGGTCGTGCGACTGAAGCGCGTCGCCCGGGATCGGCGTCCATGAGCCGTCGATGAGATTCAGGCCTGCGTTCATGCCGCTGCGTCTCCTTGGGCTGGCGGGCCTGGCCGCGACGCCCGATCGGGCGAGATCGTACGCGGAGCGTGGGCGGATATCGGACCGAGCCCCACCAAAGCCGGTGTGATCAAAGCCCGATGAAGAATGCCATGGCCTGCCGGGAGCGCCGAAATCCTGAGACGCCGCGCCGGGTTCGCGGCTTCACCCTGATCGAACTGATCGCCGTCATCGTGGTGCTGGCGATCCTCAGCGGGAT
>JAFLCM010000215.1 GCA_017303565.1 Planctomycetota bacterium | reverse complement strand
AATGGCGGCGCGGGCGCGTCTTGTCGGGCGCCGGCCTCGCGGGCGAGGAGGGAAAGAAAAAGCGCCGCCGCGAGTGACGCGGCGGCGCGGACGCTGACGGGTGGGTTGCTCATGGCGTGGCGTGCGGCGGTCGCCGCGCTCAGTCGAGACGCTTGACGATGATCTTCGTCGAGGAGTTCACGTCCACCTGCATGTCGGCGTTGACCATGTGCATGGTCTGCACGCCGTCCATCGAGGACAGGGCGCCGTCCTTGAGGCTCCAGGTCATGACGCCCTTGACGTCGGCGCGCTTCACCTCGAGGCCGGGGGGGGTAGCGCCGTCCTTGAACGCGATGGTGCTGTTGAAGTCGACGCTGGCGACCTCGTCCTTCACTTCCTTGAGGGTGAGTTTGGCCGTGCTCTCAAGGGGCGGCGCGCCGGGGCCGGCGGACACCTCTTCCTTCTGCTCCCACGAGTCGCCGATCGCGGTCACGGTCTCGCCCGCGCGGATGCGGAACAGGGGCGCGTAGGTGGTCTTGATCGCCTCGGGGTTCGCCATCGGGCCGGCGTTCTCGGGAAGCGTGACCTTGGAGATCGAGCCGTCCAGCGCCACGTCGAGCGTGTACACGCTGCCGACCATGGGTCGGAACTGCATCGCCAGCATGTTGCCAACGTCCTTGTCGGAAGGCTCGTTCGAGTCGAACTTCATCTCGGGCATCTGCTGCATCGTGGCGCTGGCCACGATCCGCTCGACCTTGAGTTCGACCTTCGCCCCGGCCTCGCTGGTCTCCAGGACCTTGCGGCTGACGGTGAAGGTCTGGGACTGCTGGGCCTCGCGCTTGTTCTCGCCCTGGCTCATCGCGTCGGTGGTCGCCTGCTCGAGGCTGTAGCGGATGACCTGGTCCTTGACGAACTTGGGCTTGAGGTCGTGCTTCTCGCCCTCGCCCGCCGCGAACGGGGCGGCGAGGCTGAGACACGTGAACGCGAACGCGAGGAGTTGACGGGGTCGGTTCATGGTTGGGTTCGTGCGCGCCGGCACGCCTTGGCGGTCCCCTCGTGGGGCCGCGGGTGAGAGTGAAATCGAAGCCGCCAAGTGTAGCGGCGGGCGCGGCCCCGGATGCGAAACGTCACGCCTCAGCGCGACGCCAGTTGCACGCTCTGCGCCAGCACCCGGACGTTCGGCGGCAGGCAGCCGCGGGCCAGGCTGGCCACGCAGCCGGGCGAACCGCCGCAGACCATGGGGGCCTCTTGAACGCAGTCGGCCAGGGCCTCAGCCTCGGACGCCGAGCGCGGGAGCATCTTCCGCGGGCCTTCCACCGCGACCAGCAGAAGCGAGTCGCCCACCGGCCCGCAGGTGTTCTTGAGGCTCACGTCGAAGAGGTCGGTCGGGTCGCGTTCATCGAGCGAGCGGCCGTCGGCCCACGCGTGCGGCTGGATGTGGACGCAGCGGCAATCGCCCTGGTCGCCCTTGAAGATGGCCACCACCACGCACACCACCTCGTCGCCGGCGTCAGCCGCGTCGCCGGGCACGCGATCCGCCGCGCCGGAGACCAGCACGTTGTCCGCGGACCGGCGCGAGGGCAGCCACGGCTTGGAAGCCCGCTGGTAGCCCTGGCCCGGGTTGGACTGGCCCGACGCGACGACGGGCTGTTTCGGTCCCGCGTTGGGCGCGGTCGTCACGGTCTGGGGGTACAGGAACCACCCCAGCGCCGCGCAGGCCGCCAGGGAAAAGCCCGTACCGATCCGCCGCAACGAAAACACACTCGGACGAACCGACGGCGTGACGCGGACCAGCGCCGCCCGCTCTTCCGGCGTGCTCTCGACCAGGCGCAGCCCCGCCGGACGGTTCACGTCGGCCTCGAAGGCCTCGGCCTCCATCGCCAGGCGGATCAGATTGGTCAGGCGTCGGTCGTCCATGGCAGTCCCCATACAAGCCGGAACCCATGGTTATTCAGGGGACCCCGCTCAGCGCTCGCCCTGTTCTTCACCTGTCTCCCGATGCCCGCGGACGGCCAGATAACGCCTGATCTTCTCGAACGCCGCCCGCTTCTTGACGTTCGCCGTCGACGGCGCCAGCCCGAGTTGGCGGGCCACGTCCCGGTCCGAGAGCCCGCTGGCGGCCCAGCGCGCGATCGACCGCTCCTCCGGCGTCAGGCCGGCCCCGTTCTCGCCCTCCGACAGGGCCTCGCGGACGCACTGCAGCAGTTCCGAGCGCTGCGCGTCCTCGTCGAGCCGGGGATCGGATCCCAGGTCCATTTCCGACAGCGGGGCCTGCGGCCCCTGGCGCCCCGCCTTCCGAAGGTGCTGGAGCCAGACGTTGTTGCCCACGGCGTACACAAACGTCGAGAGCGACGCCCGGTCGGGGTCGTACCGCCCTTGGCGGATGGCGTCCCACACCAGCGTCCAGGCCCGCTGCGCCAGGTCCTCGGCCACATCGTCGCGCCCGTTGGTCCTCTTCAGGAACAGGCGGACCAGCCCGGCGCTGAAGCGGTCGTGCAGCTGCGTGAACGCCGCGTGGTCCCCCGCCGCGGCGGCGCGGCACACCTCCGGCCCCAGGGGTCGGGGTGAGACGGGCGCCGGGTCTTTGTCAGGGATGTGGTCGGCGGGCACGCGCGGGATCGATCCGGATTGCGGGAAACGCGATCGGGGGGCCGATCGTGGGAATTCTTGGACACTTCCGCCCCGGAACGGAACAATCGGCCAACGAAAGCGATCCGCTTCCCCCTTTGCGAAAGGCTCCCATGTCTCTTCGACTGATCCGCTCGGTGGTGACGGCCTCGGCCCTTCTGACGCTGAGCGGGCTCGCGAGCGCTCAGGCCCCGGCGCAGGGCCAGGCCCCGACCGCCCCGGCGGGCGGCTCCGTCCTCACCGGCCCCCAGATCGTCTTCGACAGCGAGCGCGCCAGTTTCGGGCGCGTCCTCGACACCGAGCCCCAGGTCGTCAAGTTCCGCTTCCGCAACGTCGGCGGGGCCGACCTCCGGCTGGGCGAGTACCGCAAGTTCTGCGACTGCGTCACCGTCAACATGCCCTCGCAACTCACCTACGCCCCGGGCGAGAGCGGCGAGATCTCCGTCATGGTCGACCCCCGCGACTGGACCGGCGAGGTCGGCACCGTCATCCATCTCTCCAGCAACAGCCCCGGCGAGGCCGTGCCCCTCACCGCCCACGGCATCGTCGACCGCGTCGTCGAGGCCAGCCCCAAACTCGCCCGCTTCGGCTGGGTGAAGGGCGAGGACAAGAAGACCGTCCGCGTCACCCTTACCGGGCGCACCGAGAACTTCCGCATCAACAGCGTCCAGCCGATGATCAACGACTGGTTCGATATCAAGATCGGCGAGCCCGAGCCGGTCCCCGGCGAGGCCGGGCGCGCCCGGGTCGTCGTCGAGATCACCAACAAGGGCAAACTGCCCGACGGTGAACTCGCCGAGACCCTCGGCTTCAACACCAACGACCCGCGCAAGCCGCGTTTCGTCCTGCCCGTCAGCGGCTGGTGGGGCGAGAACCCGCCCCCCGTCGGCGGCGTCCCTCCCACCGCCATCCAGGACGGACGCAGCCTCGCGCCGCGCCCCGTCACCCCGGCGGACGTCAAGCCCGGCGCGCCCATCGCCCCCCGCGGCACGAACTCCGATAAGCCCAAGTAGTCCCCCGTTCTCGGCCCGGACTGCCTCGGCCCACCCCTTCCGACCGCGCGCGATCGCGCGCCAATGTCGGCGCGCCTTTGAACCGACCATGCCGCCCCGTCGATCCGCCCTGTGACGCGGTGCTCCACCGCGATCACCAGGAGGCTCGAAGATGCCGCGATTCAACCGGGGGACGGCGCTGTGGCTCGCGTTCGGGGTGGTGGCGGCGGGGGCATCCGGCCCCGGCTGCGCCTCCAGCGGCGGCTCACGTTCCGCGTCTGAGGCCCGAACCGAGCGACCGGCGTACGTCGAAGCCGTCGCCGTCCGCGTCGTCGGCGGGCCGATCGCCCGCGAGAAGCTCGCCGCGCTCGGTTCCAGCGTTCGCGGCGCCTCGGCCTTGAACAGCACCACACCCCGGTTCCTCGACGAACTCCGCCAGGTCGCCGACGTGCAGGTCATCGGGCGCCCTGAGGTGCTCATCGGCTCCGGCGAATCCCGAACAGTCCGCATCGGCGCTCCGGTCTCTCCCGAAGCCGCTGAGATGGGCTTCCTGTCCGGAGTCAACACCGACGTGCGTCTCGCCATCGAGCCCGTTCCCGCCGCCAGGGGCCGCGTCGGTCTCCGCGTGACCGGCTCGATGCTCCAGTTCACCCCCGACAAGCCCGGCGGCAGCGCCGACACCGCCGCCTACACCCGCCTCCGCGATTTCGAGACCGACCTCGACCTTGCATGGAACCAGCCCGCCCTGGTCGCCGGCCCCGCGCTGGTGGAGCAGTCCGACGGCGTGTGGACCGGAGTGGTGGTGCTGGTGACCGCACGCCAGGCGCCGAGCACGCTCGCCTCCGCGGGCGAAGACGCCGAGTAACCGCGTACCGTGTCGGGCGTGAACGCGGCTCCCACCGAACCCCAACCCGGTCCCGAGGCGGACCCCGCGAGCGGCGACGCGCCGTCGGAGTCGCCGTCAGATGCCACTCAGCAGCCCGATACCGACCCGCGCGCGAAGCCGCGCGACACGCGCCCGGGCTACCGCATCGGCCCGTTCATCTTCGTGCCGCAGTGGAGCAGCGTGGAGGGCGCTGACCCGTGGGCTCACCGCAAGGGCGAGCCGCGGATGCTGGTCCTGTTCTGGACGATCTACCTGCTGCTCGCGGCCGCGGCCACGCTCTTCGCGACCCGCGCGGCCGGGCTGGTGCGCACCATCCTCTATCAGCACACCTCGCGCCGCCTGATGGTGCTGATCGTCATCGGCGCGTGCATCCTGTGGCCGATGGTCCGCCTGTGCCAGAAGCGGGCCGATGGTCTGGGCATGAAGTCCATCCTTGCCGACTGGCTGGGCGTGGCGCTCCCGGTGGCGGCCGTTTTTCTCCCCCTGCCGCTGCTCACCGGCTGGACGTGGGCGCTGCTGGGCGCGGTCTGGAGCGTCATCGCCGGCTGGGCG
>JAFLCM010000214.1 GCA_017303565.1 Planctomycetota bacterium | reverse complement strand
CGGCTGCACCTGGTGAGTTTCAGCGTGGACCCGGGGCGGGACACACCGGAGGCGATGCTGGCGCACGCGCAGGGGTTCGCGGATTTCGAGCGGTGGACGTTTGTCTCCACGGACGCTGAAGCGGTGAAGAACGTCGTGGAGAAGGGGCTGGGGTTCGCGCTCGAGGACGACCCGAAGTCGACCATCGACCTGCCCGACGGCACGAGGATGAACAACATCGTTCACCCGAGCAAGATGCTGCTGATCTCGCCGGAGGGCAAGGTGGTCGGCATGTTCCGCGGCCTCGATGAGGAGGACGTGGGGCGGCTGATCAAGCAGTTGGGGGCGCTGCGGTGAGCGTGGTCAGCCGGCGCGGGCGGGCTTCGCGCCCGTCTTTTCCGCGACGGCGTCGAAGCAGGCCTCGAGCATGGGTTTCAGGCCGGTGCGGGCGGCGCCGCTGACGGCGAAGATGGGGTCCTTGCGGCCGAGTTTCAGGCTCTTGCGGAAGATGTCGACGCCGACCTTGGCGTCGTTGTCGTCGCCGAGGAGGTCGACCTTGTTGACGGCGATGATCTCGGGCTTTTCGGCGAGTTCGGCGGAGTAGCCGGCGAGTTCGCGCCGGATGACGTGGTAGTTCTCGATGGGGTCGCTGCCGTCGGCGGGCTCGATCTCGACGACGTGGACGATGACGCGGGTGCGCTCGATGTGGCGGAGGAAGTCGTGGCCGAGGCCGACGCCCTGGGAGGCTCCCTCGATGAGGCCGGGGATGTCGGCGATGACCAGCCTTCGCTCGGCGTCGAGTTCCGCGATGCCCAGTTGGGGCTCGAGGGTCGTGAAGGGGTAGTCGGCGATCTTGGGGGTGGCGCGGGTGAGGACGCTGAGGAGCGTGCTCTTGCCGGCGTTGGGCTTGCCGACGAGTCCGACGTCGGCGATGAGTTTCAGTTCGAGGCGGATGCGCTTGAGTTCTCCGGGTTCTCCCGGAGTGGTCTCGTAGGGTGTCTGGTTCGTGGGGCCTTTGAAGGCGTCGTTGCCGAGCCCGCCGCGTCCGCCGCGGGCGACGACGAAGCGCTGGTGGAGCGCCAAATCGACGATCAAATCGCCCGTTTCATCGTCGATGACCAGGGTGCCCGGCGGCATGGAGAGGACGACGTCCTCGGAGTCGGCGCCGGTGCAGTTCTTGCCCGTGCCGCCCTCGGCGTTCTTGGCTTTCCACTCGTGGCGGTGGCGGAAATCGAGGAGGGTGTTGACGTTGGGGTCGCCCATGAGGACCACGTCGCCGCCCTTTCCGCCGTTGCCGCCGTCGGGGCCGCCCTTGGGGATGTACTTCTCGCGTCGGAACGAGCAGCGCCCGTTGCCGCCGTCGCCGGCTTTGACCGTGATGATCGCGTGGTCGATGAACATGGGGGCGGGAGTGTAGGGGGCAAGGGGGGTTGCCCGGCCCAAAGATTGTCTGCGGAGGGGCGAACCTGCCGAGACTCCGCGGGCGGATACTGTTGTTGAGGACGCCCTTCCCGGGCGAGCCGCCGAGGAGCCGTTGATGCTCAGGAGCGTCGGCAAACGCGGTTTCACGCTGGTCGAGCTGCTGGTGGTGGTAGCGGTGATCGCGCTACTGCTGGGGCTGCTGCTGCCGGCGCTGTCGAAGGCGCGGGAGCAGGGGCGGCTGATGGTGTGCCTGAACAACATGCGCGACATCACGATGGCGGCGAACTCCTACGCCGCCGATCAGGACGGGCTGTGGCCCGTGATGCCGTGCCTGGTGCTGCCGGACGGGCGCCCTTTGTTCAGTTCCTGGCAGTACGGCGGGAAGACGACCAGCGACTACTGGGTCTCGTACGGCTCGGGGACGTTCAAGCGGATCGATGAGCGCCCGCTCAATCCGTACGTGGCGCCGGACACGATCCTGAAGGACCCGCAGCCGGGCGAGCGTTTGGAACTGACGACGTACCGGTGCCCGTCCGATCCCGGGACGCTGCAGCGCTCGTTCTGGAACTCGAACACGATCCCGGACCCGCGCGTCACCTGCTACGACGACGTGGGCACGAGTTACCACCTGAACGTGCAGTGGTGGTACAACGGCGCGATCCCGAACAACCGCGGCGTGTCGACGGTGAAGTTGTGGCAGCGCTACAGCAATATGTTCAAGCTCGCGAACTTCCAGCGGCCCTCGCTGTTCGCGTGGAACTACGACCAGACCATGGATTTCGTGGCGGTGGGGGGGTACAACAAGTTGGGCGACCATGGCGGGCACAATCGGGCCACGGTGTCGTTCATGGACGGGCACGTCAACTACACCGAGGCGAAGCCGAAGCAGCTGACCAGCGACGACTACACGCTGACGATCGACCGAAAGGTTTACTGAGGCTTCAGGCCACGGCGGCGCCGCACTCGGGGCAGGTGGGTCCGCGGAGGTCGGAGAGGTCGTAGCCGCAGCGCCCGCAGCGGGCGGCGCGGACCTCGACGGCGATGTGGAGTTTGCACTGGACGCACAGCGCCCCGGCCTCGCCGAGCGGGATGCTCTGGCCGCGCGAGCAGCGGGGGCACTCGATTTTGGCCTCGGGGCGGATGCCGGCGCGGGCGGCGTCGCCGGTGCTTGCGGCGTTTACGCCGACGAGTTCGACCCGCTTGTTCGACGACAGGCGGTCCATCACGACCAGCGCGAAGGTGGCGCTGAAGGCGAGGATGCCGGCGCCGTAGATGGGGCGCTCGTCGAAGAACATGAACGCCCACTGCCCGATGCTGGCGGCGACGATCAGCCCGGCGGTGAGGACGGCGGCGCCGATGGCGGCGTAGCGCAACCAGCGGTGCTTCTTGCCCGAGGGGCTGCGTGAGAGCAGGACCGCGTGGGCGGTGGTGGCGGCGAGCGCGTAGCCGCTCACCGGCACCCACTCGTAGCCGCCCTTTCCAAAGAAGATGCCCCAGACGGCGGTGCCGACGGCGACGAGTGTTCCGGGCGCGGCGAGCCAGCGGATCGGCATGGGGTCGCGTCCGGTCTTGCCCTTCTCGCGGAAGCCCACGAGAGACAGGGCCAGGCACAGCGTTCCGAAGGCGATGGCCGCGGCGGAGGCGTAGAACTGCTCCTCGTAGGCGCCGAGGGCGCGGGCCAGCCCGTCCACGCCGCCGATGAGGGCGGTCGCGAACGCGAGGGCGGCCCCGGCAGGCGCAACGATCGCTGGCCAGCGCCAGCCGGGTCGTTCGATGAGCCGAAGGAATGCCGCCGCCGGCAGTCCCAGCCCGATGAGGGCGATGACGGCGACGACGAGGAACTCCACGAGTCCGCGAGGGAGCAGGTTCTCCCAGATGATGGCGGTCCCGATGAGGAAGATGGCGACACAGACGAGCAGGCCGAGCGCGCCGCCGGCGCGGGTTTCGGGCTTCTCCGTCCAGCGGGAGACGGGCATCATGACGGCTGCGACGACGGCTCCCAGAATCGAGACTCCGGCGAGCCGCCACACTCCCGAAACTGGGATGAAGAGCGCGGCGATGCCCGAGAGAGCGCCGAGGCCCAGGGCGACGAGGACGATTCGCAGGAGGGTGGCGCGGTCGATCGTCATGGCGTCAGCGTACCGGCATCGCACCGGTGCGGCGCGGGTTTCCCCGCTATCCTGCCCTTCCCACTGAACGCGCCTCCGAGGCGTCTTTTTGGAGTCTCCCATGGCCAGCGCAATCACCATGACCCCGAAGGGTCTGAACGTTCCCGACCAGCCCATCCTCCCGTTCATCGAGGGTGACGGCACCGGACCGGACATCTGGCGCGCCAGCGTGCGCGTGATCGACGCCGCGGTGGAGAAGTCCTCCAAGGGCAAGCGGAAGATCACGTGGCAAGAGGTTCTGGCCGGTGAGAAGGCGTTCAACAAGACGGGCAACTGGCTGCCCGATGAGACGCTCGCGGCGTTCCGCCAGTACCTGGTCGGGATCAAGGGACCGCTGACGACGCCGGTGGGCGGCGGGATCCGCTCGCTCAACGTGGCGCTGCGGCAGATGCTCGACCTGTACGTGTGCCTGCGCCCGGTGCGGTGGTTCCAGGGTGTGCCCAGCCCGGTGAAGAAGCCGGGCGACTGCGACATGGTGATCTTCCGCGAAAACACGGAGGACATCTACGCGGGCATCGAGTACGCCGCCGGCACGCCGGAGGCGGCGAAACTGCTGGCGTTCATCGAGAAGGAGTTCCCGAAGGACTTCAAGAAGATCCGGTTCGGCACGGCGGGTGCGGGCGCGGAGTGGCAGGCGGCGCTGGAGGGGGTCGGCGCGGCCAAGCGGGAAACGCCCTTGACGGTGGGCATCGGCATCAAGCCGGTGTCGTACCTGGGCACGGAGCGGCTGGTGCACTCGGCGATCGGCTACGCCCTGAAGAACAAGCGTCGCAGCCTGACGCTCGTTCACAAGGGCAACATCATGAAGTTCACGGAGGGGGCGTTCAAGGACTGGGGCTACCAGGTGGCCACGAAGTTCTACCGCGAGCACGTGGTCACCGAGCGTGAGTCGTGGATCCTGGGCAACAAGGAGGCGAATGCCTCGCTGAGCGCCGAGGCCAACGCGAAGATGATCGATCCCGGCTACGACATGATGACCGCGGAGCAGAAGGGCAAGATCGTCAAGGAGGTCGAGGGCGTGCTCTCGGCCATCTGGTCGACCCACGGCGACGGCAAGTGGAAGTCGAAGCTGCCTATCAAGGACTCGATCGCGGACATCACGCTGCAGCAGGTGCTGACGCGGGCGAAGGACTTCGACGTGATCGCGACGATGAACCTGAACGGCGACTACCTGAGCGACGCGCTGGCGGCGCAGGTGGGCGGCATCGGCATCGCGCCTGGCGCGAACATCAACTACATCACCGGGCACGCGATCTTTGAGGCCACCCACGGGACCGCGCCGAAGTACGCCAACCTCGACCAGGTGAACCCGGGCTCGGTGATCCTGTCGGGCGAGATGATGCTCCGCTACATGGGCTGGACCGAGGCCGCGGACCTGATCATCAAGGGCATGGACGGCGCGATCAACGCGAAGACGGTGACGTACGACTTCCACCGGATGATGGAGGGCGCGACGAAGGTGAAGTGCTCGGAGTTCGGG
>JAFLCM010000213.1 GCA_017303565.1 Planctomycetota bacterium | reverse complement strand
TGGGCGGGCCAGCCGGGGATCACGCCGACGGTTTTTCCGATGAACGCCGGTCCCGACCGGGTTCTGCGCCGGGCGGACGCGGTGGGATTCTGGCTGGTGGCGATCGTGGGGGCGGTGCTGGTGGGCGTGGTGTTCCGGGTCGGGCAGCTGCAGATCGCGCCCGAGACGAGCCTGGTGCCGCACATCAAGGACCGGGTGTCGCGGACGTTCCTGCCCTCGCCGCGTGGGGACCTGCAGGATCGGCGCGGTCGCACGCTGGCGGCGACGCGTTCGGGGTTCCGGGCGTTCGTTGATCCGGTCGAGTTCGTGAAGACCAAGGGGTCGCTGGGCGACTCGTTCACGGCGCTGGCGGAGATCCTGGGCCAGCCGAAGGAGGCGCTGGTCGAGAAGGTGATGAAGCGGGTGGTGCGGAACGAGCGGCTGAAGGAGGGTCAGAAGCCGGCGCGGTACGTGAGCGTGACGCCGAAGGTGCTGGACGACGGGCAGGTGGAACGGCTGCGCGAGGCGAAGATCCGCGGGGTTCACCTGGAGCGCAAGGCGGTCCGCGAGGACGCGAGCGCCGGCGTGGTGGCGTCGATCATGGGGACTGTGGACGTCGAGCACAAGGGCTCCTTCGGGGCGGAACGCCTGTTCGACCAGCAGATGAAGGCGCGTCCGGGGTACATGGACTATGTGCGCGACGCGTGGGGGCGGCCCCTGTGGGTGGAGGCGGAGGGGTACGCGGTCCCGCGGCGGGGCAACGATGTGAAACTGTCGATCGACCTGGTGCTGCAGGAGATCGCGCTGGAAGAAGTGTCGCGGGGCGTCGAGGAGTACGACGCGCAGGGCGGGCGGTGCGTGCTGGTTGACCCGTCGACCGGCGAGGTGCTGGCGATGGTGGACGTGGTGCGTCCCACGCCGGACGCGTCCCCGTACTCGCTGGAGATCCGCAAGACCAACGATCAGACGGGTCGGCACCCGCGGTACCGGATCCTGAAGGAGGACCCCAAGCGGTCCCTGCACGCGGCGCTGGGGCGGAACCGGTGCGTGGAGGACGTGTACGAGCCGGGCTCGACGTTCAAGGCGTTCATGTGGTCGGCGGTGACGGAGCGGGGTTTGGCCCAGCCCGACGAGGTGTTCAACACCCACGGCGGCGAGTGGGCGACGCCGTACGGTCGCAGGGTGAAGGACGTGACACCGCAGGACGAACTCTCGTGGTCGTACGTCCTGGTGTACTCGTCGAACATCGGGATGGTGCAGGGGACGGCGCGGCTGAGTTTCGAGCAGATGTGGGAGACGACGCGCCGGTTCGGGTTCGGGAGCCGGACGAACATCGGGCTGCCGGGCGAGTCGGCGGGGATCGTGACGCCCCTGAGCCGTTTCACGAAGTACACGCAGACGTCGATGGCTTCGGGGTATGAGGTGGCGGTGACGCCGGTGCAGATGGCGCGGGCGTTCTGCGTGTTCGCGCGGAACGGGGAACTGGCGGGCACGCTGCCGAACCTGCGGTTGACGGCGTATGACCCCGCGTCGGCCGAGCCGGAGGTGCGCACGCGGGTGCTGCCGGGTTGGACGGCGATGCTGACCCGTGAGGTGATGGGCAAGATCTCCGACGTGATGACGGAGCGGGCGGCGCGGAAGTTCAAGGACGACCCGCCGTTCCTCTACAAGATGTTCGGCAAGTCCGGCACGGCGGAGGTGGTGGCGCCCGGCGGCGGCGGGTACATCAAGAACCAGCACAACTCGTCGTTCATCGCGGCGGCGCCGCTCGACCGCCCGCGGCTGGTGTGCCTGGTGGTCATCGACGACCCGGGGCCGGAACTGGTCCGCAAGCGGATGCACTACGGCAGCGCGACGGCGGGGCCAGTCCTGACGCGGATCATGCGCCGGGCGCTGGAGTACTACGGCGTGCCGCCGGACATCAAGGCCGAGGCGGTGGCGGAGAAGGCGGAATGAGCCGGTCTTGGGGCTTGGGTCATGGGGGCTTGGGTCTTGAAGATTGGGCGCTTTGCGCTCAAAAGCCACTGGGGAAGTACTCGCGCCAGCGCTGCTGCATGCGGCTTTGAACGCCCGAATCCATCTTGAGGATGGGCGGCCAGGGGCGGACGGGTTGGCCGTTCCGCTCGTCGCCGGGGAGTTTCGGGGTGGCGTCGTAGGCGACGCGGCGGCCGCACTTGCTGAGGTACTCGTCACGCTCGAATGCCGCGTGGGCAGTCCAGTGGAAGAACGCGTCGTCGAAGGGTTGGAGGCTCGCGTCCGGGCCGACGATGATGGTCCAGCGCGGGATCGCGACCTCGTCGGGCAGTTCGCCGATGGCGGCGATGACGCGGGCGCCGTCGCCGGGCGAGTCCTTGCGTACCTTGACGAGCAGCCACCAGCCGCCGAGTTCTTCGGGGATTCTGGCGTCGAGGACGCCGGGGACGGCGCGGACGCGGGTTTCGGCGGCGCGGGCGGCTTCGCCGGTAACGGGGGGCAGGTCGCCGGCGGCACAGAGTTCGGCCGCCAAGGCGTCCATGTGGCGGTGGGTTTCGGCGGGGGATGACTTGCGTGTGGCGTCGAAGCCGGCCTTGACGCCGGCGCCGAGGAAGGGGGCGGCGTGGTCGAGGATGTCGAGCGGGCCGCGGACGCGCTCGATGTCGCGCCCGGGCAGACAGCGCTCACCGACGGCGCGGAGGACCGCGGCGGTGTCGTGGACGTCCACGTCGTCATCCACCACGGCGACCGACTTGGTCCATGCCATCTGCCCCGCGCCCCAGACGGAGTGCATCACGCGCCGCCCCTGCAGCGGATACGCCTTTTTGATGCGGATGGCGGCGGCGTTGTGGAACGCGCCGTACATCGGCAGGTCGTAGTCCTCGATGTCGTGGACGATGGTCTTGAGCAGCGGGAAGAAGAGGCGCTCGGTGGCCTTGCCGAGGTAGTAGTCCTCTTGAGGCGGGAGGCCGACGATGGTCGTGGGATAGATCGGGTCCCTGCGGTGCGTGACGGCGGTGACGTCGAGGATGGGGTAGCGGTCGGGCATGGAGTAGAAGCCGGTGTGGTCGCCGAAGGGGCCTTCGAAGACCGCGCCAGGGCCGAGCGGTGTGGCGTCGCGCGGGTCGTAACCGATGGGGCCTGCCTCGTGCGAGACGTAGCCCTCGATGATGATCTCGGCGTTGGCAGGCACCCAAAGCGGCACGGTGCGGGCGCGGACCATGGGGATGCCGCCGCGGTTGAGGAAGCCGGCGAGCAGCAGTTCGGAGATGCCCGGGGGCAGGGGCGCGGTGGCGGCGTAGGGCATGATGCTCTCGCCGCCGAGGGCGATGGCGACGGGCATGGGCTTGCCCTTGGCTTTCCAGGATCGCCAGTGGCGGGCGCCGTCGTGGTGGATGTGCCAGTGCATGGCCATGCGGCGGCGTCCGAGCAGCTGCACGCGGTACATACCGATGTTGTGGCTTGAGGGTTTGGGGCTGTCGGCGTCGTCGGCGTGGACCGTGTGGATGCCGGCGAGAGTGATGTAGCGGCCGCGAAAGCGGGATTCCCAGTCCGGCGCGTCCGCGAGGCCGGGGATGCCATGGTTGACGTTGGGCGGGTAGCCGAGGGCCGCGAAGTCGGCGTCGTGGGGCCAGCAGCGGATGATGGGCAAGCGGGTGATGTCGGCTTGGTCGCCGGTCTTGATGACCTCCTGGCACAGGCCCATGCCCTTGCGGCGCTTGGGAGGGATCTTCAGGAGCGGCAGGAACTGGCGGGCCTTGGCGGCGAGTTCCGAGAGCGAGCGCGGCGGCTCGGGCTTGACGAGGCTGCCGATGACGGACGCGAGCGCGTCGAAGCCGCCGGGGGTGTGCCCGGCATGGTCGCAGCCCAGGGCCATTTCCATCCGCTCGTACGAGCCCCAGGCGTTGATGAGCACGGGGATGTCCGAGCCGTCGACGTTCTCGAAAAGCAGGGCGTGCCCGCCGAGGTGGTGGTGGCGTGGGTCGTTGCGCTGGGCGGGGGGCGAGGGTTGGCGTGGGGTGGGCGCGGGGGACTTGCTGACGCGGTCGGCGATCTCGGCGATCTCGAGGACGGGCGAGACGGGCGCGGCGATGCGCCGGAGGTGGCCGCGGGCCTCGAGTGCGGCGACGAAGTCGCGTGTGGTGGGGAACATGGGGGACGGGATGGTATTGGGGCGGGAGGGCGCGGGTGAGGTCGGCCCGCCTCCCGGCCTCTTCGTGCAAGGTGTTATTCTGCGATCCGAACAAGGGCACGACGAAGGAGGCGGTATGGGCGCTGGCGGTGACCTGGCGATCGACCTGAAGGGCGTGTCCAAGACGTACGGGAGCCTGCTGCGCTCGCGCCGGGTTCACGCGCTGCGCGGGATCGACATGCGGGTGCACCGGGGGGAGATCTTCGGGCTGCTGGGGCCGAACGGGGCGGGAAAATCGACGCTTGTGAAGATCCTGATGACGGTGATCCGCCCCACCGCTTGCCGCGGCGAGATGCTGGGGGCGCGGGTGGGGCACAAGGGAACACTGGCGCGGGTGGGATATCTGCCGGAGCACCACAAGTTCCCGGATCACCTGACGGGCCAGCAGGTGATGGACTTCTTCGGGGCGCTGAGCAACGTGGGGCGGGCCGAGCGGCGCAGGCGAGGCGGGGAACTGCTCGAACTGGTCGGCATCGCGAAGTGGAAGGATCGGGCGGTCAAGGGGTACAGCAAGGGCATGCGCCAGCGGCTGGGCATCGCGCAGAGCCTCGTCAACGACCCCGACATCGTGCTGCTCGATGAGCCGACCGATGGGGTGGACCCCGTCGGGCGTCGCGACATCCGCAACATCCTGCTGGAGGTGAAGCGGCGCGGGAAGACGGTGTTCCTCAACAGCCACCTCCTGAGCGAACTGGAGATGGTGTGCGACCGGGTCGCGATCCTCGTGCAGGGGGTGGTGGCTCGCCAAGGCACGATCGACGAACTGACGGCGGACCAGCGCTGCTACGAGGTCGAAACCGAGGGCGCGGACGAGGGCACGCTCACGGCGGCGGCAGAGGGCGTCGAGGGCGGGGCGAAGGTGATCGGCGGCCTGCTGCGGCTGGGGGCGACAGAGGCGGGGCCGGTGCAGCCGGTGATCGACCG
>JAFLCM010000212.1 GCA_017303565.1 Planctomycetota bacterium | reverse complement strand
ATCGACACTTCGGACCACCCGCTTCAGGTACGGGATCCGGCTGGGTGTCACCGAGAGTGTACGCAGCCCCAGGCCCAGCAGGAGCATGGTGTACTCGGGGTCCCCGGCCACTTCTCCACAGAGCGACACGTCCACCTCCGCCCGCCGGGCCGAGCGGACCACGTCCTTGATCAGGCGGATCACCGCCGGGTGGGCGGGCGTGTAGAGGGGGGCCACCTTCTCATTGGTCCGATCCACCGCAAGGGTGTACTGCACCAGGTCGTTGGTCCCGATCGAGAAGAAGTCGACCTCGCGGGCGAAACTGGAGGCCATCACCGCCGCCGCCGGCGTCTCGATCATGATCCCGATCTTCACGCCGCGGTCGAAGGCGACGCCCTCCTCCGCGAGGTCCTCGCGGACGTCGTTGAGGATCATTTTCGCCTGGCGCAGTTCGAACGTGCTGGTGACCAGGGGGAACATGATCTTGAGATTGCCGAAGGCGCTGGCACGCATGATGGCGCGCAGCTGCCGCTTGAACATCGTGACGTTCTGCAGGCAGTAGCGGATCGAGCGGAGGCCGAGGAACGGGTTGCGCTCCGGGTTCAGGGCCCGCTCCTGCGTGTACTTGTCGGCGCCGAGGTCGAAGGTGCGGAGCGTGACCGGCAGGCCCGCGGCGTTCTCCACCGCGGCCTTGTACTCCAGGAACTGCTCCTCTTCCGTCGGCTCCGTGTCGCGGGTGAGCCAGAGGAACTCGGTGCGGAACAGGCCCACCCCGCGCCCGCCGTCCTCGCGGATGTTCTCGACCTCCCGGGCGAACTCGATGTTCCCCAGCAGCTCGATGGCGACGCCGTCCTGCGTGACGGCAGGCAGATCGCGCAGTTCTCCCAGTGACAGGTCGAACGAGGCCTTCTGCTGCTTGTAGCCGCGGTACTGCTCGAGGGTTTCCTCGTCGGGGCGGAGGATGGCCACCCCGCGGTCGCCGTCGAGGATGATGACATCTCCGGCCTCCGCGGCCTCGGAGAGAGCGCCCATGCCCACGACCGCGGGGATCTCCAGGGCCCTCGCGAAGATCGCGGTGTGCGAGGTCTGCCCGCCCATGTCGGTCGCGAAGCCGAGCACGTGGCGCCGGTCGAACGCGGCGGCCTGGCTCGGGGTGAGGTCGTGGGCGATCACCACCGCCTCGTGGTCAAGCCGTGAGAGCGCCGAGGCGTGCTCGCCGATCAGGCGCCGCAGCACGCGGCGCTCGAGATCCCACACGTCGTCGACCTTGGTCTGGAGCGTGGCGTCCTTCATCCGCGCGAACATCGCCGCGACCGCCCGGAACTGCTCCTGCGCGGCGTACTCGGCGGTCACCTTCTCGGTGTCGATGCGTTTGGCCATCGGACCGGTGAGGGCCTTGTCCGACAGCATGCCCAGGTGGAACCCAAAGATCTTGGCGGCCTCGGCGCCGAGGGTCTGCTCGGCTTCGAGACGCGAGAAGTCCAGTTCCATCTTTGAGGCCTCGACGGCCTCGGCCAGCCGGGCCTGCTCGCTCGCGACCTGGGCATCCTGGATCGAGCGGCGCGGCACGCGCACCCGCACGTCGTCGAGCAAAAACACGCGACCGATCGCGATGCCCGAAGAAACCGGGATGCCTCGAAACTCGCGCATGCGCTCGTGGCCTCGGGCGCAACGCTCACCCCGGAACACCGGGAGAAGGGTCGGGCGCGGGGGACGGGGAGACGGACCGGGCGGCAGTCTACACCGCCCGCGCGGAAACACCCGCTGCCGGGCGGGACCGAGCCGGCCCGGGGCCTCGGTCTTGCCGGGTCGGGGAACGCCGCTATACTCGTCTCCCCAATCCACCGCGGCTATGGCGGAATTGGCAGACGCGCCAGATTCAGGTTCTGGTGGGCATTACGCCCGTGTAGGTTCGACTCCTATTAGCCGCATTGAGTGAGAAAGCACCCCGCCCTCGCGGGGTGTTTTCTTTTACCCGGCGTCCCCCCCCCGGGGGGGCTCACGGGCACACCGAGCCGAAGCGGGACAGGAACTGTGCGAGGTCGGGCGTGGAGACCGTGCCGTCGGCATTGAAATCACCGCCGGTGCCGGGCGTCACGCTGAGGCCGAACTGGGCCAGGAACGTCGCGAGATCCGGCGTGGAGACGATCCCGTCGCCGTTGAGATCACCCAGGCAGGCCGCCGGAGTGATGATCTCGATGCGCACATTGTCGATCGCGCCCTGAGCGGTGAGGGCGGTCCCGCCGATGCCGGTGTCGAGCAGCCGCACGAAGCCGAACTGCATGGAGGACCCCGCCGCGGCGAAGTTGGGATGCAGCGACAGATCGAGCCCCAAAGTCCGAACGGTGGTGTCGATCGCCACGAAATCCATGGCGACCAGGTCTCCGGTGGCGTACGTCTGCCACTCGATCAGGGAGCCGACGGGGAGCCAAAGCGCCGGCTTCCCGATGTAGTCGATGCCGTCCTGGCGGATCAAGGGCGCCGAGAAGTGCCCTCCCGTTCCGGGGCTCACCGTGCGGTAGTCCTCCTGGTACCGCAGCTTCAGCACCGCGCCCTGGGAGGCGGGGGCGTGCACGGCGCTATTGAGGAAGTGCAACGAGAACACCATCGACCGATGGCTGGTCGACAAGGGCGTACCCACCACAAGCGAGATGCGCCGGTGGTTCTCCGGGTTGCCGCCCTCGTTGTGAAACTGAGAAGTCGCGCCCGGACCGACGCCCATCCCGGCGGCGCCGATGGTGAGGACCTGGTTCTCCATGCCCCCCTCGAAAAACACAACGCCCCCGGCCCGTGAGCAGGAGATGGCGGTCGCCGCGGCCGCGATGCACCAGATTCCCGTTCCGCGCCGCATGGGCTGCCTCCAGAAGGTCAAGCACGTTCAGAGTAACAGAGCACCGCAGGATTCCAAGAAGAAACCGCGCGAGGGGAATACAAAGCACCCCGGCGCGGGGCCGGGGTGCGGCGGAAACCTGAGAGTCCGAGAGCCGCGATCAGTACGCGAAGTGGGCGAACGCCTTGTTGGCGTCGGCCATGCGGTGCACCTGGTCGCGGGTGGCCATCGCCTTGCCCTCGCCCTTGCTGGCGGCGAGAAGCTCGTCCGCGAGGCGGAGGTGCATGGGGCGGCCCTTCTCGGCGCGGCAGGAGCCGATGATCCAGCGGAACGCCAGGCTCTGGCGCCGACGCGGGCCGACTTGCATGGGCACCTGGTAATTGGCGCCGCCGACGCGCTTGGAGCGGACTTCGACGAACGGCTTGGCGTTGTCGATGGCCTTCTCGAAGACCTCGATGGGCGACTGGAAGCCCGCCGGGTGCGGCTGCTTCTCGATACGGGCCTTGATCTCATCCATCGCGTCGTACACCACGCGTTCGGCGACGGACTTCTTGCCGTCACGCATCACGCAGTTGATGAAGCGGGAGAGGGTGCGGTTCCCGAAGCGGGAATCGGGGCGAAGTTGACCCTCGGAAGCGGTCCAGCGTCCGGCCATGGTTGAATCTCCTTCGGCTCATCTGGCGGTCGCGCCCCGCGCGGTTCGCGGAGCGGCCGTCTGTCTGTTCACCCGCTCGCCCGGCCGGGGCGTGTCGGATTACTTGCCATGCGGGGCGCCGAACACCGGCTCCCACGCGATCAATCCCGGCCCCGCGAGAGGGCCGCGGGTTATTTCTTCTTGCCGCGCTTGGCGCCGTACTTCGAGCGGCCACGCTTGCGGCCCTCGACGCCCAGGCAGTCCAAGGAGCCGCGAACGACGTGGTAGCGCACGCCGGGGAGGTCGCGGACGCGGCCGCCGCGCACCAGCACGATCGAGTGCTCCTGCAGGTTGTGGCCCTCGCCGCCGATGTAGGCGGTGACTTCCTTGCCGTTGCTCAGGCGGACGCGGCAGATCTTCCGCAGCGCCGAGTTCGGCTTCTTCGGCGTCATGGTCTTCACCTGAAGACACACGCCGCGCTTCTGCGGGCACTGCGCAAGGTCCTTGTTCTTCTTCAGTTTCGTCTGAGGGACCCGCGGCGCGCGGATGAGTTGGTTGATCGTCGGCATGGGGTGCGGCGCTCTGCTACCTGGAACTCGCTGGAACTCGGACACTCTCGATCACGTCCGACCCATCGCGGCGTCGGACGATGCGGCGTGGAACCATGCCGAAGAACTCGGCCAAGGCCCGCGCCACGGCTGAAACACCAACCCGCCAACGCTTGCCCGCGCCGACGGGGGGAGGAGAGTGTAGCGGGGCGACCGGGGCTTGCCAACTCCCCGGAAGACATCGATCGGATTTTGTTCGGACAAGGCCTAGCGGTTTCCCACCGCGGCGAACGCCTCGTCACGGATCCGGCACGAATCACAGCGCCCACAGGGCCGCCCGTCCGGCGTTGGGTCGTAGCACGAGTGGGTGAGCGAGTAGTCGATGCCAAGAGCCATCCCGCGCCGGATGATGTCCGCCTTCGTCATCTGCATGAGCGGAGCGACCACGCGGGGGCCGTGGCCCTCCACGCCCGCCTTGGTCGCCACGTCCGCCAGCCGCTGGAAGGCCTCGACGAACGCCGGGCGGCAGTCGGGATAGCCGGAGTAATCGACCGCGTTCACACCCACGTAGATCCGCGAAGCGTCCAGCACTTCCGCGTAGCCCATCGCGTAGGCGAGGAAAATCGTGTTCCGCGCCGGGACGTAGGTGACGGGGATCGGGTCGGCGGACGGGGGGTGCCCGGGGCCGTCCTTGGGCACATCGATGGCGTCGTCGGTCAGCGCGCTCCCGCCGAACGCCCGCAAGTCGATCTGGATGATCTTGTGCGAGGCCGCGCTGAGGGCCGCGGCGACCCGCCGGGCGGCGTCGAGTTCCACCGCGTGGCGCTGCCCGTAGGCGATCGTGAGCGCGTGGCACTCGCACCCCTCGGCTCGGGCGATCGCCAGGCAGGTCGCGGAGTCCAGCCCGCCGGAAAGCAGCACCACGGCGCGTGTCATGGCCCGGAAGATACGCGCCGGAACAGGGGCGGCGCCCCCGACGGGGCCGTCCGGAGGTACTTTCCCGCACGCGGGTTCCCCGCTATCATCCCTCCCCCACCGGCGAGCCGTCGCCGGAACCACCGCCCAGGTGGCGAAATTGGCA
>JAFLCM010000211.1 GCA_017303565.1 Planctomycetota bacterium | reverse complement strand
GCCCGCGCCGCGCCGCGTCACGGTGGCACCCGCCTCCGGCGGGTGTCGGCGGAGGCGAACATCCTCGCCGCAAACATCGATCCCACTCCGTGTCCACGGGTGGCATGCTCACGTCCGCGTGAGCATGCCACCCCATCCACTCCCCCTGCTCCACCGACCGCCGCCCTGACAATCAACGCCCCCGAAGCCACGCCGAACCCCGGGAGAATGCCAGCGATTACATTCTCCCCGTGCCCACCAGCCAACCTGTGACCCCGGCGACCCAGCCCAACGCCCCCGCGTCCCGTGTCTCCTACACGTCAACCGCCTCCTTCGAGGCCCGCCAACTCGAAGCCGAGCAGTGGCGCCTCTCGCTGCTCATCGCCACCTACGCCGTCCTCATCGCCACCTGGATCGCCCGCCGGGAGATGGGCGGCTTCGTCGCCGCCACCAACCTCGTCTTCTTCCCCGCCATCAGCACGCTCGCCGCCGCCATCGGGATCAACGCCTCCGCCCTGATCCACGTCCGCCGCGTCCGCGCCCGCGGCACATCGATGCCCAACTGGTACTGGCTCTTCGGCGCCTGATTCGACCTCATCGTCGCCTTCGTGCTCCTCATCATCCTGCAACTGTTCTCCCCCGCCGGCCCGCTCGAGACCATCTCCGCACCATCGCTCCTGCTCGTCCCGCTCTCGATGATGCTGTCGGCGCTCCGACTCCGTCCCCGCCTCAGCCTCGCTCTCGCCGTCGCCGCCGGTGCCGGGCACTGGGCTCTCACCTTCCGGGCCACCGCGCTCGAAGGAACCGACAGCGCCCACTTCCCCAAGTACCTCGGCTACGGCATCCTGCTCCTCAGCACCGGCATCGCCGCCTCCGCCCTCGCGCACCTGATGCGCCGCATGATCCGCGACGCCGTCCGCGAGGCCGAAGCCGCCGAGCGCTCCGCTCGAAGCCTCGGCCTCATCGAGCGCGAACTCGATATCGCCCGCACCATCCAGGAAGGCCTGCTCCCCAAGACCGCCCCCGCCACCCAGAACTATCAGGTCGCCGCCTTCGCACGCCCAGCCGCCCAGACCGGCGGCGACTTCTACGACTGGCAGATGCTCCCCGACGGACGCTGCGTCTTCGCCATCGCCGACGTCACCGGCCACGGCATCGGCCCCGCCCTCGTCATGGCCGTCTGCCGCGCCTACTCACGCGCCGTCGCCCCCGGCGCCAACGGCGCCTCCGACGTCCTCGAACGCATCAACCATCTCATCACCGCCGACATGTCCGACAGCCGCTTCATTACCATGGCCATCGCACTCGCCAGCCCCGACGGGCGAGTCGACCTCCTCTCCGCCGGCCACGGCCCCACCTTCCTCTACAAGGCCCGCTCCGCGCAGGTCGAACGCTTCGACAGCGACGGCGTCCCCCTCGGCGTCATCGAGGACGAGCAGTACCGCCCCATCCGCCACCTCGCGCTCGAACCGGGAGACACGCTCGTCATGCTCACCGACGGCTTCATGGAACGCCGCTCACCCACAGGCGAACTCTTCGGCATCCCCCGGCTCAGCGCCGCGATCGCGCGCCACGCCACCGCTGACGCCCAAACGCTCCTCCGCGCCATCGACGACGAAACCTCGAGGTTCGCCGCCTCCAGCCCCCAGGACGACGACATGACCGCCGTCGTCCTCCGCTACGCCTGAACCGCTCCGCCCGCGAAGTCCCTCAAACAAAGCGGGCGGACCCGCCAGCCGCGGGCCCGCCCGACCATCGCCCGGGCGCCACGCCCCGGCGGTTGTTTTCCGATCCGATTCCGAATGATCCAAGCCTTGAACTCACGCCCGCTTGCGCCGCACCATCAGCAGACCGCCAACCCCGGCGAGCGCCGCGGCGCCGGGCGTCGGCACCAGCCGCGTCGAGATGTTGTTCCCGTCCATCCAGCCGTGCGTGCCGGACCAGCTCGTCAGGAACCCGCCGTCGTTGTACGAACGGCTCAGGTTTTTGATCGGGTGCAGCCACACGCCGACCTTCTCGCCGAACGCCACGCCGGTCCAGTCGTTGCCGTTGGGGTTCGGGTACAGCGGCAGGTGGCTGTTGACGCCGGTCGCGTTCATCACGAAAGAGAGCGTCCGCTTCCCGTCCGCATCGACCGCGGAGATCGACTCGAACACGCCGCTCTCGAACGTGGTGTTGGTGATCACGTCCGGCGCCTGCGTGCCGCTCGCGGGCGAGCCGTCGCGGTACGAAGTCAGCGTGTTCTCGCCGTTGTAGTTGTACACGCTGGCCCGCGGAGCGCCCATGTTCTTGCTGTCGAAGTACACGATCGCCAGTTCGCCGGGGTGCCCCTTGGGGTTCGGCCCGGGGCTGAGCACCAGCGTGAACCCGTCGGTCACCTGGTTGCTGAAGGTCACCGACCACGCGAGGCGGTTGGTCTCGGTGTCGAAGGTCGTGCTGATCGAGTGCAGCGTGCCGCCCGCGTCGCTGATCCCCGCGCTCACGGGCTGGCCCCGCGTCCAGTCCCAGGCGTAGATGCCGGCGTTCGCGGTCGAGCAGGCGGCAACGATCGCGCCGGCGCTCAGGAAAAGAGCGGTCTTCATGGCTGGTTCCTCGTCTCTGTTCGTGTGGGTGACTCGTCCCGGACGGACCTCGCCGTCCGACACCCACACCATGCCACGCGTTCCGCACCGCGACGAGCACAGAAGCCCGCCCGCCCACTCGCGCGTTCGGCCTGTGCGGGCGCCGCCCGGATCAGGCCCGTTTCCGAATCAATTATCGCCCCCCGTACCGGTCTACCCCTCGCGCCGATTCACCCGCCCGACCACGTACACCACGCAGTCGTCCGACTCCGCCAGTTCCGCGATGTCATCGGGGTGCATCGCCTCATCGTCCGTCGCCGCCGCAGACACGTACAGGTTGCCCGCCTCATCCACCGCGTCGCCGTAGGACGTGTACACCTCCGTCGACGCGAAGCCCGCCTCACGCATCGCGTCACGCAGTTCCGGCGCCGACCACAGCCGCCAGTCGTAGACGAACGCGTCGGTGTACGTCCGCGACTTCTCCGCGCCGCGTCCGGGGAGCACGAAGTGGATCGCGTTCGACACCCGCGCATCAAAGGGGTCCGCCGCCCGCTGCTCCCACAGGTACCGCACCACGCCCGACTCGGTCGGCACCGGCTTCTCCGTGACGCCCAACGTCCACGCCCCGGCCCCCGCGTACAGGTCGCACACGATGACACCGCCGGTCTTCAGCCGCGACAGCGCCGCCCGCAGGTACGAGACCAGCCACCGGCGCTGGTGCAGCTCGCACGCCGCGAAGTTCAGCGCCGCGATCACGTCCGCCTTGTCCCGCGCCTCCAGCACGTCCCGGCACCTCAGCGTCAGCCGCTTGCCGATCGGGGGCTCGTGAGAAAGATCGTGCTCCTCCACTCGAGCCCGCGCGTGCTCCAGCGGCTCCTCGTCGAGGTCTACGCCCACCGCCGTCGCCTCGGGGTCGGAGGCGCACCACGCGCGGGCGACGCTCGCCGGCCCGCAAAAGTCCTCACCCAGAACCCTCGGTTCGCCGCCATGGACCGCGCGGAGGAACGCCGCCTCCAGCGCGGGCGACTGCACCGCCATCTCGTACAGGTCGTACCGGTTCACGTCGCGCTTGCCCAAGCGGAACAGCGTCTGCCGCGGCGCCCTCACGCGGCGCGCAGCGCGACCCTTCGGCTTGGGGACCCGTTCATGCCTCATCGCTCACTTGGCCTTCTTGATCGAGGCGACCATCGCCTCCCACGCGGGGCGCTGGGCGTCGAGGATCGCCGCCGGGCCGGTGGCCTTGAACTGCACGTCGCCCTCGGTGGTGACGACGATCGCGCCGGCGATCATGTACCCGTTCGCCGGGCCCGCGCCGCCGCCCATCATCGCGCCGGCGCTGAACGTGCCCTTGCCCGTGTACAGCACGTGCGCGTCCATCCCGTCGACCTTCAGGTCCTTCTCCTGCGCCGGCTTGTCGGGGTTCTGGATCTGCCCCTTCCAGCGCTCGATGTTCGGTCCGACGCCGCCGCGGATCCCCGTGAACACCTTCACGTTGGCGTCCTCGGGAGCGCCGGTCTCACCCTTGGGGATGCGGAACTGCGCCACCGGGGTAAACATGCTCTTCGCGGGCGTCTCCGCCACCCACGACATCGGAACCGAGAACGTCAGCCCGCCCGCCGTCACCGTCTTGGTGCCCTCGAGCGCGCCCTCTTTGCCCTCGGCCTTGGGCGCTTCCTGCTTCGGAGCCTCCTGCTTCGGCGCTTCCTGTTTCGGGGCCTCCTGCTTGGGCGCTTCCTTCCGCGGCTTCGAGCCGGTGATCGGGTTCGTCAGGTCGTCCTTCGGCGGGGCCGACGCCGGGGGGGCGGAGGCGGGAGGAACAGAGGGCTTGGGCGCGTCCTGCGCACCGACAACCGGCGCGAGGGCAAGGGCGATCAGGGCGAGCAATCCGGCGGCGCGGGTCATGGGTGTTGGCTCCGTCTTGAAGGTTGGAACAGGGGTAGTCTAGCCCGCGAACGCGTGAACATCGCCCACGTCCAGGACCCGACCGACCCCCGCCTCGACGCCTACCGCTGCGTCCGCGACGCCGACCTCCTCGGGCGCCACGGCGTGTTCATGGCCGAGGGCCGCTTCGTCGTCCACACCCTGCTGACGGCATCGCCCTACCGCTGCCGCAGCGTGCTGGTGACACCGGTGGCGCTGGACTCGATTCAGGACGCGCTGAACGCCGCGGACCCGGCACTCCCGGTGTATGTGGTCGATCAAGCGCTGATGAACTCGGTCGCGGGCTTCGACATCCACCGCGGGTGCCTCGCGATCGGCGAGCGCCCGGCGGCGCAGGATGTGGAACAGATCACCGCGCCGCTCGCCGGCGCGGCGCGGGGCGCGGTCGTCGTCCTCGAGAACCTCACCAACCACGACAACGTCGGCGGGATCTTCCGGAGCGCCCTGGCGCTGGGCGCGAGCGGCGTGGTGCTGTCGCCGTCGTGCTGCGACCCCCTGTACCGCAAGGCGATCCGCGTCTCGATGGGCGCAGCGCTGCGCCTGCCGTTCGCCGTCGCGCCGCGCTGGCCGGCGGCGCTCGACGACCTGCTCGGCTTCGGCTTCGAGCCGGT
>JAFLCM010000210.1 GCA_017303565.1 Planctomycetota bacterium | reverse complement strand
GGCACTGCAGAATCTCGTAGTCGCCGGTGTTCTCCATGTAGGCGGCGAGCAGCGGGCGGCTCTGCGGGGGGCTGCCCGCCGGCGGCACCCACGAGCCCGCGGCGTTGCGAACGTTATAGAAGCCCAGCGGGTAGGTGCGGTTGCCGTGCGTCGTCGTCGGGCCGTCGGCTTTCTGGCGCAGGTTGAAGAAGCCAGCCAGACCGCCGTAGATCGCCTGGGATCGGAAGGTCAGTTGATCCTGCCCGACCGGGCTGTTGGCGTTCCCGGAAGTCGGAGCGCCCTTCGGCGGCACCACCGGGTACGAGTCCTTGTAGTCGTCCGCGTAGGAGAAGAACACGTTGGTCATCTGCTTCATGTTGCCGAGGCAACCCGAAAGCCTCGCGGCTTCCCGGGCCTTGCCCAGAGCCGGCAGCAGCAGCCCCATGAGCAGCGCGATCACCGCCACCACGACGAGGAGTTCCACCAGCGTGAACCCCGCGGAACCGCGCGACACGCTGGAATCCCGAACCGACCGCGCCGCGATGGCCATGCCGACCGCTCCTTGTTCAGACCCACGATGACAAGCCTCGAACGACCCGGGGACGAATCAGTCGATCGACTGCACGGAGAAGGACCCGTTCACGCCGCGCTTCTGATTGAGGGTGGTCTGCCTGAAAGCCAGCTCGGGGATGCTGTTGTTCCAGTGCACGCGGTTGATGGTGTCGAACATGAGCGAGTGCGGGTCGAAGTCGTCGCCGTTGTTGTAGAAGACCTGCTCGATCCAGCGGGCCGAACCGTCGGAGAAGGCGAAGTTGGCGCCGCGCTTGCCGTGGGCGTCGCTCTGGTCGAAGCCCGGCCCGCCGAGGTTCGCGGGGCGGTTCTTGCGGAACGTGCCGTAGTAGTTCTCGGGCGCGTCCGCGGCGCCGTTGTTGGACGTGCCGCTGTCCCAGGAGTTGGTCTCATCGCCGAAGAGCGTGACCTGCGTCTTCTCATCGTTGCGGAGGCCCGCGACGTAGAGGTACGAGACGTTGTACCAGATGACGTTCTGCGGGATCTGAGCCGTCACGCCGTCCTTGATGAACGCATTGTCCTTCGCGCCGCCGCCGATCTTCTCGACACGAACCTGCGGGAACGCGGTGCCGTTCTCGCCGCCGTCGATCGTGTCCGACGGGCACTGCAGCATCTGGAAGTCGCCGCTGCCCTCCATGTACCGGGCCATGAGTGGGACGTCGTTGGTGCCCGCGGGCGGCGTCGTCGTGTTGTTTCCGTTGCCTTGCGCAATCGGCGGACGTCGGTTATAGAAACCGAGCTTGTAGTTGCGGTTGCCCGTGTTGGGGCTCTCGATCTGCCGGAGGTTGTAGAGGCCGGCGAGGCCTCCGTACGACCACTGCCTCGCGTAGATCTCAGACATGGGGCCGCCACGCGGGATCATCGTGGGGTACCAGCCCTGATTGTCATCCGCGTAGTACGAGAAGAGCGTGGCGTTCTGCCGCGTGTTCGCCAAGCACTGCGACTGACGCGCCGACTCGCGGGCCTTGCCCAGCGCCGGCAGCAACAGCCCCATCAAGAGCGCGATGACCGCGACCACCACCAGCAGTTCCACGAGCGTGAACCCGCGGCGGAGAAGACGAGTGCGATCCATGGTTCACCTGGCTTTCTGTCTGGGCCTGCCTCGCCGGCTCGGGGTTTTCGGAGCGAGCCGTTGTCGGAGCCTGCCGTCGTTGCGTGTGTCCGCGCCCTTCGTGCCGCCCGGTTCGAGGTCTCTCGTCCGAGAAGCCGCGGGCCTTTGCGTCGATCGTGTCGATTCACCGAGTCTTCACATCGTCCGGGGTGGAAGCCCCGGTAAAATGTTTTACTTCACCGGTACTGTACCCCGCCGCCCGACCCGTGCAAGCACCTTCCTCATGAAATCTTCGTCCCGGACCCGGCGGGGATCCCACGCGATTCCCCCTTCTTTTCCGGGCATTTGAGACATGTCAGGCCCAAATCCGGCGGGACGCTTGTCCACCCCGCGGTTTGCGGTAAAATGTTTTACTGACGGGATGCGGGGTTTCCCGCGTTTCACCCCTCTCCGGTACACCGTTTCACGAACGCCGGAGCCCCCTTTCGACCCCTTTTCTGACTCGACCCTTCCTGATTCGACCCTTCCCGCTTCGACCCCTTCCGAACGGGCAGACCCCGGGGACCCAGCCCGCGGCGGACCCCATCTCGCAGAGGACGCGACCCCCATGGACTCCAGCACTCCCGCCAGCGCCCAGCCGCCCCGCGCCGTCGTCCGACCGGCGTCGGGCATGGTCGCGGCGTCCAATGGCTCCGCCCCGGTGATCGTCACGACCGACATCGGCACGCCGCGCCCCCTTTCCACCCGCTCGGTCAGCCCCAAGCCGCCCCGCGCCAGCATCCGCGATGTGGCCCGCGAGAGCGGCGTCAGCCTCACCACCGTCTCCCTCGTCCTCAACAAGAACGACTCCCGCATCAGCGCCGCCACCCGCCAGCGCGTCCTCGACGCGATGGAGCGCCTCGCCTACACCCCCAGCCGCCTCGCCCGCGGCCTGCCCAACCGGCGCGCCAAGACCCTCGCCGTCCTCGTCCCCGCGCTCCAGCACGCCTTCGCCGACGTGTACTTCGGCGAGATCATCAGCGGCATCTACGAGGCCGCCGCCGAGCGCGACTTCCACATCGTCCTCGAGGTCGCCCGCCGCGAGTACGTCCGCCGCAAGGAGTACATGACGCTGCTCGACGACTGCTCCGTCGACGGCATCCTCTTCATCGGCGCCACCGAAGAGCACCGCTGGCTCAGCGAGTTCGACGGCTCTACCAAGCCGATGGTCGTCGTCAACAACCACTTCCGCCAGTGGAAACTCCACAGCGTCGTCTGCGACTACCCCAGCGCCGGGCGCATGGCCGCCGACACGCTGATCGAGATGGGCCACAAGCGCATCGGGCACATCTCCGGCCCGTCGGACATGGTCCTCACCAGCCAGGAACTGACCGACTCGTTCCTCGAACGCCTGGGCGACCACGGCGTCCGTCTCGACCAGCGCCACATCGTCGACGGGCAGTTCCTCGTCGAGACCGGGCGTCTGGCGTGCGACGAGCTGCTGAAGCGCGACCCGCGGCTGTCGGCGGTCTTCTGCGCCAACGACAAGATGGCGCTCGGCGCGTACCAGAGCGTCCGCGCCGCCGGGCTCGTGCCCGGCAAGGACGTGAGCATCATGGGCTGCGACGACATCCCCACCGCCGCGCTCAGCGACCCGCCCCTCACCACCATCCGCATGAACTTCTTCGAGGTCGGCGCCGCCGCCTGCCGGCGCATGCTCGAGATGATCGAGGACCCGGCCCGCGCCGCCGACTTCACGATGCAGCGCATCCCCGTGGCGATGGCGATCCGCGGCTCGTGCGCCGCCCCCGTCGTCAGGCCCGCGAAAAAGTGAACGCAGTGGCGGGAAGGGCTGGATCCCCTTAACGCCAGGACCGCTGCTCCGGCGTCAGCCGCGAGGCGATCGCGCTGTAGTTGTCGGCGGAGATTCCGATCACTTGATCCCTCGTCAGCGCCTGCACCTGCGCCGTCGGCACGAGGCTCCACGCGTACCCGCCGTTGATCGCGCCGATGGTGGCCACCGGCACCTCGCCGATCCGCGTCGCGGGGACAAAGCGAACGTCCGTGGAGCGCACCGCCGCGATCTGCGCCACGGTCGCCGATGAGCGTTGCGACTCGGTGAGGTACGAGAGCGAGACGGCGGCGGTGTTGAGCGCCTGCACCTGCGCTGCGCTGAACGCCGCCCGCCGGTCGGCGCTGATCAGGCTCATGGCGTAGTCATTGGCGATGGCGCCGATGGTGGCGGGGGGGATGTCACCCAGGCGGGCCAAGGGCGCGTGGCGCACATCGTCGGTGCGGATCGCAGCCATCTGCGCCGTTGTCAGTTGCTGACGCTGGGCTTCGGTGAGGTACCCGATCGAAACATTCCTCGCGTTCAACGCCTGCACCTGCGCAGCGCTGAACGCCGCCCGCCGATCGGCGCTGATCAGGCTCATGGCGTAGTCGTTGGCGATCGCGCCGATGGTGGCGGGGGGGATGTCGCCGAGACGGGCCACGGGGGCGTGGCGCACATCGTCGGTGCGGATGGAGGACATCTGGGCGGTCGTCAACTGCGAACGCTGGGATTCCGTGAGGTACCCGATCGAGACATTGCGGGCGTTCAACGCCTGCACCTGCGCCGCGCTGAACGCCGCCCGTCGGTCGGCGCTGATCAGGCTCATGGCGTAGTCGTTGGCGATCGCGCCGATCGTGGCGGGGGGGATGTCGCCGAGACGGGCGATCGGCGCGTGGCGCACATCGTCGGTGCGGATGGCGGCCATCTGCGCGGTCGTCAACTGAGAGCGCTGGGATTCCGTGAGGTAGCCGATCGAGACATTCCTGGCATTCAACGCCTGAACCTGCGCCGCGCTGAACGCGGCACGTCGGTCGGCGCTGATCAGGCTCATGGCGTAGTCGTTGGCGATCGCGCCGATGGTGGCGGGGGGGATGTCACCCAGACGGGCGACCGGCGCGTGACGAACATCGTCGGTCCGAATGGCGGCCATCTGCGCCGTCGTCAGTTGCAAACGCTGGGCATCCGTGAGGTAACCGATCGACACATCCCGCGCGTTCAACGCACGCACCTGGTCCTGCGTGAACGCCGCCCGCCGGTCCGCGCTGATCAGGCTCATCTCGTAGTCGTTTCGGATCCCCGCGAGCTGCGACGGCAGCAGGTACTTGATCGCCGCGACCGCCAGCGCCCGGATCCCGCTTGAGGGAAGCGCTCGGGCGTTCTCCGAGATCGTGCGTTCGGCCCGCTGCGCGTCCGTCATCGCCGCCCGCTGGTCCGGCGTCAAGGCCGCGTACGCGCCGGCGCTGAGCATGGCGATCTGATCGGCCCGCGCCAGCGGCACCTGGGCGACGGTCACGAACGATGTCACCGCCTCGAACTGAGCAAACGTCAGCGCCTGCACCTGCGCGCCGCTCAGGCGCGCGATGTACGCGCCGCCGAACGCCGCGAGGTCGGCCGGATCGAGTGCCGCCAGCTGCTCGGGCAGCAGCAGCGCGAACTCGTCCTCGGTCAGGTTCGCCGAAGGAATCTGCG
>JAFLCM010000021.1 GCA_017303565.1 Planctomycetota bacterium | reverse complement strand
GGGTGCGGGTGACGACGGTGTCGCCGGCGGTGGTGCGCTCGGAGTTCCAGTCGGTAGCGGGGTACGACCCGGTGAAGTTCGGGGCGTTCATGGACAACATCGGGCCGGTGTTGGAGCCGTCGGACGTGGCGCGGACGATCGCGTTCATCGCGAGCCAGCCGGCGCACGTGTGCGTCAATGATGTGGTGATCCGCCCGACGCGGCAGGATTATCCGTAGAGGGGGCGGGGCTGTGCGCGGTGCGCCGTGCGCCGTGCGCCGTGCGCGGTGCGCCATGCGCACTGCGCAAAGCGCAAAGCGCAAAGCACAGCGCAGAGAGCACGGCGTGCGGCGTGCAGAATGGACACTGGCTCCTCGCTTCGGGCGACTGCTGATTGTCCGATGGCTTGCTTTGATGGCCGGCAAACTCGGCCTCGACGATTTGCGGACACGCGAACCGACCCTGGGCGTGATTGGGGCGTTTGAATCGCGTTTGGCTATTCCCAACCGTCCGGTCGGTTTGCCTTCGGGCCTCGGGGGGGTATAGGGTTTGGGCGTGCGCACGGTCAGCCCTGCATTTCAGCGTGACGCCCTGCTTGACGCCGCCGAGGCGGTGATTCTCAAGGAGGGGATCGGTGCGCTGACGCTCGACGCCGTGGCGCGTCACGCGAAGGTGAGCAAGGGGGGGCTCATGCATCACTTCCGGACCAAGGACGCGCTGATCACGGCGATGGTGGAGCGGACGGTGACTTCGTGGCGCGCGGATGTTCGGCAGAGTTTCGAGAGAACGCCCGCCGGTCCGGGGCGTCTGGCCCGGGCGATGCTCGGGCTGTGTCTCGAGGATGCGCGGCACTGGAACGAGCAGTGCCGTCGGTCGAGCCTGGTGCTGGTGGCGGCGCTGGCGAGCAACCCCGCGCTGGTGCAGCCGCTGCGGGACTGCCACCGCGAGTTCACGGACGGCGCGGCGGACGGGCTGGAGCCCGGGCACGCCGAGGCGGTGGTGCTGGCGATCGACGGGCTGTGGTTCAAGTGGATGCTGGGGCTGACGGATGTGTCGCCCAAGCGACTGGCCCAGATGAAGTCGGCGCTGGACACGCTTTTGTTGCGCGGACGCGCGCGAACTTCGAAGTCTTCTCGCACGCCCTCGCCACGGACGCGGGGGACGGGTGTGTCAAGCGCTGCGTCGACCGTTGGTCGGGCGGTCGCCCGAGGCCCGCGTTCAACCCCGGCGGCCCCGCGTCGTGCCGCATCTTCCGGAAAGTCCCGTTCATGAAAGCGCGTCAGTTCCTTCTGTCCGCCGGTGTGATCGTCTTTGTTGGCGTGGTGTTCGCGTCGGTGTACGCGGCCAAGCGGCTGAGGAGCGGGGGTCCGCCCGATGGGGGCGGCTACGAGCCCGCCGAGGCGGTCGAAGCGGTGACGGCGCGGAGCGTGACCTGGCAGCCGACGGCGGACCTTGTGGGCACGGTGTTCGCGCTGCGCTCGGTGACGCTGAGCAACGAGGTGGCGGGCACGGTGACGGAGGTCGCGTTCGAGTCGGGGCAGGTGGTCGAGCCGGGGCAGGTCTTGCTGACTCTGGACTCGCGGACCGAGCAGGCGGAACTGGAGGCGGCGCTGGCGAGCATCCGGGCCGCGGAGTCGAACCGGGCGATGGTCGAGTCCGACATTTCGCTGGCGGACTCGAACCTGCGGCGGATGCGTCAGGCGGTCGAGTCCAACGCGGCGCCGAAGATGGACGTGGACCAGGCGGAGGCGAACGTCGCGTCCTCGAAGGCGAACCTGCTGCGGATGAGCGCGGAGATCGACGCGGCGAAGGCGCGGGTGGAGCAGATCCGCTCGGTCATCGCGAAGAAGTCGCTGAAGGCGCCGTTCAAGGCCCGGGCGGGCATCCGGAACGTGCACCCCGGGCAGTACCTTCAGGAGGGGGCGGAGATCGTGCGGCTGGAGAGCATCGACGACCGGATCTACATCGACTTCGCGCTGCCGCAGGAGCACCTGGCGCGGGTGAAGCCGGGAGACTCGGTGATGGCGAAGTCTTCGGTCTTGGGCGATGAGCCGGTACGGATCGAGGTGGTGGCGCTGGACGCCGCGGCGAACCGCGAGACGCGAAACGTGCGGCTTCGCTCGATCGTGGACAACACGGCGCAGCGGCTGCGCCCGGGGATGTTCGTGGATGTGCGGGTTCCGGTGGGACCAGAGCAGACCTTTGTGGCGATCCCCGCGACGGCGGTGCGGCGGGCGTCTTTCGGCGATCATGTGTTCGTGCTGGCGCCGGGGGAGAAGCCCGATGACACTCGCGCCAAGCAGCGCTTCGTCAAGGTCGGGCCGTCGGTGGGTCAGGAACTGATCATCCTCGACGGGCTGGCGGACGGGGACCGTGTGGCCGCCGCGGGGTCTTTCAAGTTGCGTGACGGGGTGAAGGTGGTGGTGGGGGCGCCGGGGGGCGGTCCGGGGGGCGGTGCGCAGGGTGGGCCGAAGGACGGCAGCGCGGCGAAGCCGGAGGAGAAGCCGTCCGCGACCGCGAGCCAGAAGTAGGTCCGACTCGGCGGAACGAATCCGTGTGCGCGCCGGTCTCGGCGAGAGGCTCAGATCAGCAGTCCAAGACCCGCCGGGGACCGGCGGGGTACCCGAAGGCGTGAGTTTCCAAACAACCTGTCCCGATCCGCGCGGCGGTGCCGACTCCCCAACCGCGGCGTCCGTTCCCCGGCCCCCGGCCCACTCATTCCAATGTCCACCTTCACCGACATCTTCATCAAGCGCCCGGTCCTCGCGATCGTGGTGAACCTGGTCATCCTGGCGGTGGGCTGGCGGGCGATCTCCGCCCTGCCGGTGCGGCAATACCCGCGGCTGGAATCGTCGTCGATCGTGATCACGACGGCGTATATCGGCGCATCGGCCGAGACGATCCGGGGGTTCGTGACCACGCCGATCGAGCGGGCGGTGTCGGCGATCGACGGGATCGACTACATCGAGAGCACGAGCAGCGCGGGGGTTTCGGTGGTGACGGTGCGGCTGCGGCTGAACCACCCGTCGAACGCGGCGCTGGCGGAGATCTCGGCGCGGCTGAACCAGGTGCGGTCGGAGCTGCCGCGGGAGACCGAGGCGCCGGTGGTTGACATCGTGCGGACGGACAAGCCGTACGCGACGTTCTACGTCTCCTTCACGCCGAAGGAGATGACGCTGACGCAGTTGAACGACTACCTGGTGCGGGAGGTGCAGCCGGAGCTCCAGACCATCCAGGGGGTGCAGCGTGTGGGGGTGGAAGGCCCGCGCGAGATGGCGATGCGGATCTGGCTCAAGCCCGAGCGGATGGACGCGCTGGACATCACGCCGGCGGAGGTGCAGGCGGCTCTGCAGCGGAACAACTTCCTGGCGGCGGTGGGGCGGACCAAGGGGACCGACGTTCAGATCGACCTGCTGACGGACACGGACCTGCGTGACGCGGAGCAGTTCAGGCGGCTGATCGTGCGGCAGCGCGAGGGCACGATCGTGCGGCTGAGCGACATCGCCACGGTGGAACTGGCCTCGGAGGAGCCGACGGGGCAGTGCGGCTTCAACGGCAAGGCGGCGATCTACCTGTCGGTGTGGCCGCTGCCGAGCGCCAACGAGCTCGACGTGGCGGCGCTGCTGAAGCAGCGGATCGAGCGGATCCGCCCCACGCTGCCCGCGGGGATCGAGATGGTGCTGGCGTACGACGGCACCTACTACATGGAGAACGCGATCAAGGAGATCACCAAGACGCTGATGGAGACGATCGCCATCGTGGGCTTCGTGGTGTTCCTGTTCATGGGCTCGATCCGGACGGTGCTGGTGCCTTTGGTGGCGATGCCGATCTCATTGGTGGGGGCGTGCATCGCGATGCTGGTGCTGGGGTTCTCGCTGAACCTGCTGACGATCCTGGCGATCGTGCTGGCGGTCGGTCTCGTGGTCGACGACGCGATCGTGATCGTGGAGAACGTGCAGCGTCACGTGCGCGAGGGTCACACGCGGATCAATGCGGCGATCATCGGGGCGCGGGAGCTGTTCGCGCCGGTGATCTCGATGACGATCACGCTGGCGGCGGTGTACACGCCGATCGGGTTTCAGGGTGGGCTCACGGGCGGGCTGTTCCGCGAGTTCGCCTTTGCGCTGGCCGCGGCGGTGATCGTGTCGGGAGTGGTGGCGATCACGCTCAGCCCGATCATGAGCGCGCGGCTGGTGGCCGAGGGGGGCAAGGAGTCGCGGTTCGCGGCGATGGTCAACCGCCACTTCGACCGCCTGCGTGGCCTGTACGGGAGGGTGCTGGACCACACGCTGACGGTGCGGTGGCCGATCGCGCTGGCGGCGGTGGCGATCGCGGTGGCGGCGTACCCGCTCTACACGAAATCCCGTTCGGAACTCGCGCCCACCGAGGACGAGGGGATCGTGTTCACCTATGTGCAGTCTGCGCCGGACGCGTCCTTGAACTACACACTCAAGGGCTTCTCGCACGTGGCCAACGCGTTCCTTTCAGTGCCCGAGACGCGGTTTTTCTTTCAGGTGTCGCAGGTCGCCGGGGGTTTCGGCGGCATCCAGACACACAACTGGGACGAGCGGGAGCGATCTACTCGTGAGATCCTCGAGCAAGAAATCTATGGCAAGCTTGCGGCCATCGACGCGATCCAAGCCTTTCCCTCCCTGCCGCCGCCCCTGCCGGGCGCGGGACAGTTTGACGTGGAGTTCATTGTCACCAGCACGGAACCGGCGGAGAAGATGGCGCCGATCGCGGGGCAACTGTTGGGCGCGGCTTTCGCGAGCGGCAAGTTTCTTTTCGCCCAGACGGACCTGAAGATCGACCTGCCGCAGGCGCGGATCGTGATCGACAAGAAGAAGGTCGCCGACCTCGGGCTCGACCTCGCGGATGTGGGGCGCGACCTGGCGGTGATGCTCTCGGGCGGATACGTGAACCGGTTCAACTACGAGGGCCGCTCGTACAAGGTCATCCCGCAGTTGAGCGACGAGGACCGCTCGACGCCGGACAAGCTGCTGCAACTGAAGGTGCGGACGCCCAACGGGGGGCTGGTGTCGGTGTCGTCGTTCGTGACGATCCAGACCGAAACGGCGCCGCGCACGCTGACGCGGTTCCAGCAGCGGAACAGTTTTAAGGTCTACGGCGGTGCGGCGCCGGGCGTGACCAAGTCCGAGGCGCTCGCGGCGCTCGAGGACGCGGCGAAGGGCATCCTGCCGCCGGGGTACACGTTCGACTACGCGGGCGAGAGCCGGCAGATCCGGACCGAGGGCGCGTCGCTGACGACCACGCTGGGCTTCGCGCTGGTGCTGATCTACCTGGTGCTGGCGGCGCAGTTCGGCTCGTTCCGCGACCCCTTCATCGTGCTGCTGGGCTCGGTGCCGCTGGCGATCTCGGGGGCGCTGGTGTTCACCTACCTCGACTTCACGACGGTCAACATCTACTCGCAGGTGGGGCTGATCACACTGGTCGGCCTGGTGGCGAAGAACGGCATCCTGATCGTTGAGTTCGCCAACCACCTTCAGGAGCAGGGGCGCTCGAAGTTCGACGCGGTGCGCGAGGCGGCGATGACGCGGCTGAGGCCGATCCTGATGACCTCGGCGGCGACCGTGTTCGGGCACTTCCCCCTGGTGCTGGTGACCGGCGCGGGCGCGGAGGCGCGGAACTCGATCGGCATGGTGCTGGTGGCGGGCATGACGATCTCGACGTTTTTCACGCTGTTCGTGGTGCCGTCGATCTACTTGCTGGTGGCGCAGACGCACCGGAAGCGCGAGGCGGCGGACGCGGCGCTGCCCGCTCCTTCTCATGCACCGGCCCAGGCGCCGCCGCTGCCGGCGGCGACGGTTCCCGCCTGACGTACCATCTCGCACCATGACCCACGTCTCGACCGCCACCGAACTCGCCGCGGCCTCCGGGCTGTCCACGCACGTGGACGCGGTGATGGCGGCGGAGCAGGTGTGCGAGTCGGTGAGCGCGGGCCTGAACGGCGCGCGCCCGGACCTGGCGCTGCTGTTCGTGTCGGACCGGCACGTCGCCAAGTTCAACGACGTGGCGGCGGAGGTGCGGCGGGCGCTTGGCCCGGGGATGCTGCTGGGGGTCAGTTCCAACGGCGTGGTCGGTCCCGACACTGAGGTGGAGAACCAGCCGGCGGTCTCGCTGCTGGCGCTGACGCTGCCGAACACGACCTTGCACCCGTTCCTGTACGCCGACCTGCCCTTCGTGGGCGATGAGGACCCGGCGGCGCTGGAGAAGACGGCGCGGGTGATCGGGGCGGAGCGGGACCTGCGGGCGGTGATGTTCTTCGGCGACCCGTTCAGCGTGCCGGTGAACCCGCTGGCGGATGCGCTGTCGCGTTGCCACGCGGCGGTGCCGGGGCTGAAGCGGGTGCCGGTGATCGGGGGGATGGCGTCGGGGGCGCGCTCGCCGGGGGCGAACGTGATCGCGCTGAACGACCGGACGATGCGGGCGCAGGGCGCGGGGATCACGGTTCGAGGGCGCGTGAGCGTGGACACGCTGGTGTCGCAGGGCTGCCGCCCCATCGGCAAGCCCTTGGTGATCACGGACGGGGCCCGCAACGCGGTGCGGAAACTCGCGGGGCGTCCGGCGCTGGAGGTGCTGCGTGCGACGATCGACGCGCTGCCGGAGCGGGACCGCGAGCTCGTGTCGTCGTCGGGCGTGTTCGTGGGGCGGGTGATCAACGAGTACAAGGACCGTTTTGGTCGCGGCGACTTCCTGATCCGCGCCATCGTCGGGATCGATCGAAACTCGGGGGCGCTGGGCGTGAACGACAACGTCCGCGTGGGGCAGACGGTGCAGTTCCACCTGCGCGACGCGAACACCGCGGGCGAGGACCTGCGGCTGCTGCTCGATGCGCAGAAACTCCAGACGCCGCCGGTGGGTTCGCTGCTGATCACCTGCAACGGACGCGGCGAGTCGCTCTTCAAGGAGCGGCACCACGACGCGCGGACGGTCTCCAGCGCCCTGTCGTTCAAGCACGACGAACCGATGCCGATGGCGGGCTTCTTCGCCGCGGGGGAGATCGGCCCGATCGGGGATCGTTCGTTTGTTCACGGGTTCACGAGCGTGCTGGCGATGTTCCGCCCGGCGCGGCAGGACCCGACGGGGTGAATGTGTTCGAGAGGTCGGCACTGACCCGGGGACGGGTCAGCGGCACGGGTTGCGGCGGTTGCGGGTGCCGGTGGCCGGTTTTCCGGTCGGTGCATCGCCGGTGATCGCCGCAGCGGTCGCGTCTTCCAGACGCTGCGCGGGGTCTCCGTGGCCGTCGCACGTCACAGCGTGCAAGCCGCTGCGGTGGGTGTCCACCCGTCCCGCGACCACGAGGGCACGAACGCCGAGCGCCGCGCAGCGTGACAGGACCTCGCCGGTTGCTTTGCCCTGGAAACTCGTGGCGTCGAAAGCGCCTTCGCCGGTGATGACGAGGTCGCTGGCGCTGGCCGCGCGATCGAAGCCGATTGCGTCGAGTATCAGCCGTGCCCCGCGTTCGAGTTTCGCTCCGCAGAACGCGGCGAGGCCGAAGCCAAGGCCGCCGGCGCTGCCTTCGCCGTCGAAGCGCACGCCGCCCATCAAGCGCCGCAGGTTGGTCAGGCCCTGGTCGAGGCGTTGGACGTCCGCGGGGGCGGCGCCCTTCTGCGGGCCGTAGGTCGCGGCGCAGCCGTGCGGGCCGGTGAGTTCGGTTCGGACGTCGCAGATGCCCACGACTCTGGCCTGAAGGGCGGGGCCGGGCTCGGCGCGTGCGATGCGTGAGAGGTCGTCACCGCGCGGGTCGTTGATCGCGTGGTTGTTCGAGTCGATGAACCGCCACCCCAGCGCGGCGGCCATGCCGATGCCTCCATCGACGGTGGCGCTGCCGCCGAGCGCGACCCAGACCTCCCGCGCGCCGGCGTCGACGCACGCCCGGATCATCTCGCCGACGCCTCGGGTGGTGAGGCGTCCGGGGGCGCGGTCTTTCGGCTGGACCATCCAGAGTCCGCACGCAGCGGCGGAGTCGAAGACGGCGCGCCCTGACGGGTCGATCCACCACGGGGCCTCGACCGGCGCGTCGCCGGGGCCGGTGACGCGGGCGTTGCGGCGCTCAGCGTTCCACGCGGTGCCGAGGATCTCCGCCGTGCCCTCGCCGCCGTCGGCGATCGGCATGAGGAGCACCTCGGCGTCGGGGTGGGCGCGTCGGACGCCGCGGGCGATTGCTTCGGCGGCCTCGCGTGCGCTGAGGGTTCCCTTGAACTTGTCGGGGGCGATCAGGAACCGCGGGGCGCGCATCGGGACACGCTAGCAGGCTCGCGGTGGTGGGTTCGGGACCGGCGAGGCCCCACCCGCTCCCGCACCTCTGGGCGGATTCGGGGCATCTGATCGGTCATGATCGCCCAGATGCTCGCCGTGATCGGTTCGACCGTGATTTTCGCCGCCGCTCCGGCTTCCGGAGGCGTTCCGCCGGCGCTGGAGCCGCTGCCGATGGTGCCGGGGCAGCCGGTGGAACTGGGGGCGGTGCGGTGGGGGCGTGACTTTGAGGAGGCGGCGCGCCGGGCGACGGAGTCGAGGCGGCCGCTCTTGGTGCTGTTTGACGAGGTGCCCGGCTGCCACAACTGCACGAGCTTCGGTGAGAACGTGCTGACGAACGCGCTGGTGGTCGAAGCGGCGGAGACGCTGTTCGTGCCGGTCGCGGTCTACAACAACAAGGGCGGCGAGGACGCGCGGGTGCTGAAGAGGTTCAACGAGCCCGCGTGGAACAACCCGGTGGTGCGCGTGATCGACCCGAGAAGCGAAAAGGACCTCGCGCCGCGCGTGAGCGAGACTTATGCGCCGGCCCCGGTCGCGGCGGCGATGTGGGCCGCGCTGCGGGCCGGCGGCTCGGAGCCCCCCGTGTGGCTCGGCCTGCTGGCCGACTCCGCGCCGGAGAAGACCGAGACGGCGACGTTCGCGATGTTCTGCTTCTGGGAGGGCGAGGCGAAACTGGGATCTCTTGACGGCGTGCTCTCGACCTCCGCCGGGTTCCTCGACGGGCGGGAGTGCGTGACGGTTGAGTTCGACCCGGAGCGCCTGCCCTTCCGCACGCTGGTGCAGCGGGCCAGGACGCTTGATTGCCTTCACCGCGTGTACACGACGACCGCCGAGCAGCAACTGACCGCGTCCGGGCTGGTCGGGGCGGACGCGCGGTGGGCCGCTGGCCCCGCGCGGGTCAGCGAGAGCGACAGCAAGTACCGCCTGCGGCACTCTGACTACGCAACGGTGCCGATGACGCCGACACAGGCGACGCGGGTGAACGCGGCGCTGGCGGCGGGCGAGAACCCGGACCGGTTTCTGTCCCCGAGGCAGCTCGAGAAGAAGCGTGTGCGATGAAGGATGTGGCCCGGGGTGCTCAGACGACCATTTCGTGCACGCCGTCGCCGTCGCGCTTGAGGTAGATGGTCTTGCCGGTGTCGTGGTCGCGCTGGCCTGTGGCACACGCGGCGATGACGCCGGCGACATTTTCCGGTGAGAGGCACGCGGACTTCGGAACCACGCCCTCGTCGAAGGCCGAGCGGAGGAGTGCGGTTTCCACGGCTCCGGGGGCGACGCTGAAGGCTGTTACGCCGATGGGGGCGCCCTCCTGAGCCGCGCTCCTGATCATGAGGTTGAGCGCCGCTTTGGTTCCCGCGTAGGCGAAGAAGCCCGGGAAGGGGTCCCATGCGGCGTAACTGCTTACGCCGATGATCCGTCCGGAACGCTGCTGCTCGAAGATTCCCCAGGCGCGGTGGATCTCGTACGCCGGACCGATGGCGTTGACGGCGTAGGCGTCGCGGAGCGTTTCAATCCCGGTGAGTGGGATCGACCGCACCTGGGCCCAGCCCGCGTTGAGGATCAGTGCGTCGAGCCTGGCGTGACGGCGTGAGACGGTCTCGATGACGCGGGCCGCGGCCTCCGGGTCGGCCTGGTCGGCGGTGTAGGTTTCGACGGCTCCGCCGATCGAAGCCGCGGCGGCCTCGAGGCGGGCGGTGTCGCGCCCGGTGATCGCGACCTTCCAGCCGCTGGAGGCGAGTTCGCGGGCCGCGGCGAGGCCGATGCCCGCGCTGCCCCCGGTGATGATGGCGACGGGTTCGGTGGAAGCCATGGACGAGTCTAGCCGTGGGCCCGGCGGTTTCCGCTACGCTACCGGGGCATGGCGAAGTGGCTCATCCTCATCTCGTTCGCGGTCGTCCTGGGCGTGCCGTTCATGGTGCGCCCGCCCGATGCGGTCAAGCCGAGCGATGCGGAGCGGCTGGTGATCATCACGCCGCACGTGGAGCCGATCCGCGTGGAGTTCGGGCTGGCGTTCGACGCGTGGCACCGGGAGAAGTTCGGCGCGCCGGCGTGGATCGACTGGCGCGTGCCCGGCGGGACCAGCGACATCCAGAAGCAGCTGAAGGCGGTCTATGAGAAGGCGATCACCACGGGGCAGTTGACGCCGGCGGGCGAGCTCGCGCCGGGCTTCGCGCCGATGCCATTCGACCTGTTCTTCGGCGGTGGGACGTACGAGCACAACCAGACCAAGCAGGGCGTGAAGGCCCGCCCGCCGGGGGCGGAGAAGGAGGTCACGCTGAGCATGTCGATCTCCGCCGGGTTCCCGCCCGAGCGGGTGACGGCGTGGTTCGGCGAGAACACGCTGGGATCGGGACACCTGTACGACCCGCCGAATGAGAAGACCGGCGACCCGGGGCAGTACTGGATCGGTACGGCGGCGTCGGGGTTCGGCATCGTCTACAACCGCGACCTGTTGAAGCGGTTCAACCTGCCCGAGCCGGCGTCGTGGGACGACATGTGCCGCCCGGAACTGATGGGGTGGATCGGCCTCGCCGACCCGCGTCAGTCGGGTTCGGTGGCGACGCTGTACGACTCGATCATGAACAACCTGGGGTGGGAGCGCGGGTGGCGGACGCTGCGGGACATGGGGGCGAACGCGCGGTACTTCTCCAACAGTTCGCCGAAGGTGCCCTTGGACGTGTCGCAGGGCGAGGCGGTGATGGGGGTGGCGATCAGCCACTACGGGCGGTTCCAGGCGCAGATGGTGATGCGGCCGGGCGAGACGCCGGCGAACTCGCGGGTGGGCTACGTCGATCCGCCGGGGCTGGTGTACGTCGACGCCGACCCGATCTCGTTGATGCGTGGCGGTGCGAACCCGACGGTGGCGCGCCGGTTTATCGAGTTCTGCATGTCGGAGCGTGGGCAGGCGCTGTGGCAGTTCCACGTCCGGGCCGCGGGCGTCACGCCCAGCGACAGCGAGCCGACCACCTGGGGCCCGGCGCAGTTCGAGCTGCGGCGGATGCCGGTGCGTCGGGAGATGTACGAGAAGTACGGCGCCCTGATGGTCGATCCGGTCAGCCCGTTCGAGATCGCGAGCACTGTGAAGGAGCGCGGGTGGCGCTCGGCGGTGGCGCCGCTGATGGGCGCGTTCGCCATCGACACCCTGCGGGAGTTGCAGGCGGCGCGGTCGGCGTTCGAGGCGGCGAAGACGCGGGGGGCTGAAGCGGGGGGCGGAGATGCGGGCGTCGGAAACGCGACCCGGTTGGCGGAGATGGAGCGGCTGCTCTACGCGCTCCCGCCCTGGACGAACGCCGACGGGACGGTGCTGGAGTTCACCGAGGCGAACTACAAGGCCATCCGGGAAGACTGGAAGAAGGCCGAAAAGGACGGTCGGATGGCGGCGGTCCGCGCGGGATGGATCAGGTTCTTCCGCGGGAACTACGCGCGGGTGGTCGAACTCGGCGCGGGCGGGTGAACGTCATCAAGGAACCCGGAGCGTGAGCGACGGGCGGCTTTGAAAGGCGGGACCGCGAGAGCCGGTGGCCCCTCGCTCACGCTCGGGGTTCTCTTGCCGTGAGCGTCTCGAAGAGGAACGCGGTCTGGAGGTTCTTCGCCTCGTTGGCGACGCGCCCGAAGCCGTAGTGCTCGTTGGGCGCGCCGGTGGTGGGCCAGGTGTGCAGGCGGACGAGGGTCGGGTCCGCGTTCGCTTCGGCGTAGCGGCGCGACAGCGCACCCAGGAACGAGCGCATCGACGCCACCGGCACCCATTCGTCGGCTTCCGAGTGCAGCGCCAGCAAGGGGATGGGGCGGAACCCGGCGACGCGGCGCAGCGGCTCCAGCCGCGCGGCGGCGTGGGGGTCGTACAGCCCACGCTCGACCATGAACGCGAACGCGCCGCTGGTGGCCTCGACGGCGGCGGCGCGGAAGGTGTGCGGGGAGCAGAGGCGGACGAGCGTCACCATCCCGCCGGCGCTCATCCCGCCGACGGCGCAGCGCGAGAGGTCGAACGCGCCGTTCCAGCGCGGGGCGGCGAGGTCTTCGAGGATCGCGTCGACCTCGGCGGCGGCGCGCTCCACCACGTCGAGCGTGCGCTGCGGGGTCTGCAGGGACTCATCGAAGCGCTCGCCGTGGCCCGGCAGGTCGACGGCGCACAGGGCGAGTCCCTCTTCCGGAGTAGGCCCGGCACGGAGCCAGCGCAGGTAGCGCCCCGGGTCGAGTTCCTTGCTGACGGTGCGCCCGTGGAACCACAGGACGAGCGGGCGCGGCGAAGGGCGGCTCCCGGCCCGGTCCCAGCCCGGTGTCGGGTGCGCGACCAGGGCGGGGATCTCGGCGCGGGGCCCGAGCCGGGCGTTCACCGCGACGGCACGCAGCGCGGCGGGGAGTTGAGCAAACCGAGCGTCGATCGGGGTCTGTCCTCGCGAGCGGGAGGGGCGTGATTCTCGATTGGGTCAGGACTTGATACCGGTCACCACGACGATCAGCGCGTGGATCATCGCGGGCAGAACCAGCAGGCACAGGATGATGTTGATCCAGAAGTGCTTGGTGAGGCCCACCTGGAGAAACACCGCGACGGGCGGGAGCAGGATCGCGAGGATGACGAGCAGGAGCATCTTCATGGTGTGGTCTTTCGGAGGGCGTCGTCCCGGTTTCGGTCAGTCGAACGCGGTCGGCCCGGACTCGGGGACGAACGGGTTGGAGCGGGCTTCGCGGGCGATGGTGGTGGGCGGGCCGTGCCCGGGGAAGACGCGGGTTTCATGTGGGAGGCGGTAGAGGACGGTTCGGACCGAATCGACGAGGTGTTGCGGGTTGGAGGTGGGGAAGTCGGTGCGGCCCACGGAGCCGGAGAAAAGGGTGTCGCCGACGATCGCGGTGCGGGAGGCATCGTGGACGAGGGTGATGCCGCCGGGGGAGTGCCCGGGGGTGTGGAGGACGCGCCAGGTTTCGCCGGCGAGTTCGAGGGTCTCGTCGCCTTCGAGCAGCCGATCCGCGGGGCGCGCGGTGACGGGCATGCCAAAGCCCGCGGAGAGATTCAGGCGCGGGTCGGTGAGAAAGTCCTTCTCGGCGCGGTGGATGAGCACCGGCAGGCCGGGGAAGGCGGCGCGGAGTTCCTCAACGCCGGCCATGTGGTCGGCGTGGGCGTGGGTCAGGATCAGCAGTTGTGGGGACAGGCGTTGTTCGGCGATCGCGCGGATGATCGGCGCGGGGCCGAAGGACGCGTCGATGATCCAGCAGGGCGTTGGTGAGTCGGGCGTCGGCGATTCCGTCCGGACCGACGGCGTGACGAGGTAGCAGTTGGTCTCGAACGGGCCGAGCGCGAAGGGCTGGATGGCGGGGGCGGCGGGGGGCATGCGGCGGGGATGTTCCGCGTGGATGGCCGGCTGGAGGCGATGCGGGAGGACGTGGGCCGGCACAACGCCGTGGACAAGGTGCTGGGGCGGCTGCTGCTGGACGGCGGGCTTCCGGCGCACGGGCGCTTCCTGGTGGTGAGCGGCCGCGCGGGCTTCGAGATCGTGCAGAAGGCTGCGGCGGCGGAAGTGGCCCTGGTCGCGGCCG
>JAFLCM010000209.1 GCA_017303565.1 Planctomycetota bacterium | reverse complement strand
CGTCCCGGCGGGCTGCACGGCACCTTCCGCCGGCGTCGCCGGCGTCGTGGCCGCGGTCGTCGCGGGGGGCGCGGGGGTCGCGGCAGGTTTCGTCTGGCTGTTGCGGAACACCGCCCACACCGTCGCGATGCCGATGGCCAGCGCGATCACGGGGACGACGATCCGGGCGAGAGTGTTCTTTTCTGCGGGCATGATGGGGGCGTGGTTGGGATTCAGCGGCGCGAAGTCCCGCGCCCGCGGTCAGGATTCAAGCGTCGAGGATTCAACCGGGCCGGGATCGTAAGCGCGAGACGGGGCAAGGGACCGCTCTCGCCGCGGCGCGGGCCTATCGCCCCTCGTACAGCCGCTCCGCCAGCCAGTCGTTCAGCTCCGGGATCGCCCGGATCTTCTCCGCCGTCGCGTCGATGTTGTACGCCACGCGGAAGAACCGCACCCCCTCCGGGTACAGCACGGCGTAGGACGCCCGGGGATCGTGGTCGCGCGGTTGCCCCACGCTCCCCACGTTGATCACCGCCTTCTCCTTCGCGGAGAACTCGTACGTCCCGTCTTTCCCGATCTCGTCCGGCGGGTAGAAGTCCGGCTCGCTCGTAAACACCCCGGGCACGTGCGTGTGGCCCACCACCGCGATCCCGTCGATCATATCGAACACGCCCTTCAGCTTGTCCGGCGCGTTTACCGTGTCGTCGGGGAAGATGTACTCGTTGATCGGGCGCCGCGGCGAGCCGTGAACCGCCAGGATCGGGCGCTTCCCGTCCGGAGGAGTCTCCAGCACCCGCACCCGCAGACGTCCCAGGAACTCGTACCGTTTGGTCTTCAGGGCCGGGTCGGGCACGCTGTCGAACTGCTCGCGCGTCCAGTACGCCGCAGCCTCGGCGCCGGGATTGAAGTTGGTCGGCTCGTACAGGACGCCGAAGTCGTGGTTGCCCATCAGCGACCACTCGCACTTCTGGGCGACCAGGTCGACGCACTCCAACGGCTCGGGCCCGTACCCGATGATGTCCCCGAGGCAGACGATCCGGGTGATCCCCCGACCCTCGATGTCCGCGAGCACCGCCCGGAGGGCTGCGGCGTTGCCGTGGATGTCGCTGATGAGGGCGGTGGGCACGGGAAGTGGTCGGACGAAGAAAGGGTCGGCTGCCGGAACGACGCGGCCGTTTGGGGAACCACGCGGGTGCTTCCGCGGGGAGGGGATGCTACCGGGTTCGCTTCCTCTTGGGAAACGCGCCGAATCCGCGCGGCGCGGCCAGGCCGGGGCCCATTTCCGCGCCCGCCCCCACCGCGGTGCGCCAGTCGGCTCACGCCGCCCCCACCGAACGCCGATGAGCGCTGGTGAGGGTCCGCCCGTGGATATCGGGCGTGGCCCCGTGGACTTGCCGGGCCCGCGATCTACCATTCCCGCCCGCCAGGCCGATTCAGCGACGCAGACAAGAGCACTCGATCCCGAACATTTCCCGTTCAACAAGGGAACCCCAGATGTCCATCAGTTACCAGCGCACCCGCGAGATGACCATCGACGAGCTGCTGCTCGAGAACCGCGTGGTGTTCCTGTTCGGCGAGATCAACCAGTCCTCCGCCGCCCGCGTCACCATGCAGATGCTCTACCTGGAGAACCAGAAGAAGGGCCAGGAGATCAACCTGTACATCAACTCCCCCGGCGGGGCGGTGGACGACACCCTGAGCATTTACGACACGATGCGCTTCATCAGCAGCAAAGTGTCCACCTATTGCCTCGGGCGGGCCTATTCGGGCGCGGCCCTGCTCCTCGCCGCCGGCGAGAAGGGGCGCCGCTTCATCCTCCCCCACGCCAAGGTGATGATCCACCAGCCCTACGGCGGCGTGACCGGCCAGGCCTCGGACATCAAGATCCAGGCCGAGGAGATCATCAAGGCCAAGCGCGTCCTGAACGAGATCATCTCCCGCCACACCGGCAAACCCGTGGAGCAGGTCCAGATCGACTCCGAACGCGACAAGTACTTCAACTCCGGCCAGGCCAAGGAGTACGGCCTCGTCGACGACATCCTCGAAGCGCCGGAAAAGAAGTGAGGGCCCAGGCACTGGGGACTAGGCACTGGGCACTAGTCCCGAGCAGTGCGGTTTCGTTCCCTCTGAACCAGTGCCTAGTGCCCAGTCCCTAGTCCCTTCGGCAACCCCTATGTCCCACCTCGTCCCCATCGTCGTTGAGAACACCGGCCGCGGCGAGCGCGCGTACGACATCTTCTCGCGCCTCCTCAAGGACCGGATCGTCTTCGTCTCGGGCGGCATCGAGGACGAGATGGCCAACCTCGTCGTCGCCCAGCTCCTGTTCCTCGCCAACGAGAACGCCAAGGCCGACATCCACCTCTACGTCAACTCCCCGGGCGGCAGCGTCACCGCCGGCCTCGGCATCGTCGACACCATGAACTTCATCCAGCCCGACGTCTGCACCTACATCGTCGGACAGGCCGCCAGCATGGGCAGCGTCATCGCCTCCGCCGGCGCCAAGGGCAAGCGCTTCAGCCTCACCAACTCCCGCAACCTCATGCACCAGCCGCTGATCGGCGGCGTCCTCGAGGGCCAGGCCACCGACCTCGAGATCGAGGCCCGCGAGATGCTCCGCCTCCGCGACCGCCTCTACGACATCTACGCCCGCGCCACCGGCAAGGACGCCAAGACCATCGAGGCCGACTGCGACCGCAACAAGTGGCTCGACGACAAGGAGATGCTCGAGTACGGCCTGATCGACCGCGTCCTCACCCGCATGCCCACCATCAGCCGCGACCCGGGCGACCGCCCCGACTAAACTCCACCCCGATGGAGCCGCACGCGAACAACACCAAACCCACGGGCACCGGTCCGTGGGTTTTTCGTTCCGCCTCGGGTGCTCTCGTCCTCGCGCTGGTCGGCTGCCGCGCGGGGCCAAAGAACTTCGACCGCGAGAACGACGCCCTCCGGCGCGACGTCTCCACCCTCAAGGCCGAGGTCTCCCGCCTCTCCGCCGAGAACACCGACCTCCGGGCCAAGGCCGACCAGGCCCTCGCCGCGATGAAGGCCTCGGGCACGCCCGGCGCCGCCGTGATCGAGTCGATGCCCCGCTGCGCCGCCCTCGAACTGTCGTCCAAGACCGCCCTCGCCCGCTCGGGCCCGCCTCGGGTGGAAGTCGTGATCGAGACCCTCGACGCCCGGCACCGCTTCGTCCAGGTCGCCGGCACCCTTCGCGTCGACGCCACCAGCCTGCCGCAGGACGCGAACGGAACGCCCCAGACCATTGGCGTCGTCACGCTCACCCCGGAAATGCTCCGCGAGGCGTACCGCTCGTCGTTCATGGGCACGCACTACGCCGTCACGCTGGACCTGTCGGCCCCGCCCTCGGGCACGCTGGTGGTCCGCGCCCGCCTCGACGACGCGGTGACCGCCCAGACGCTCGAAGCGACCCGAACGCTGACGGGCCGGTGACCGAGGGTCCGAGAACGCGCGCGTATCGGCGGTTCTCGGACGGTGAGGGTGACCCTTCCGAAATCCAAACAAAAATCTGTTGAAATCGCGGACGACGATCGAACTCCGCGGCCGCCGCGTCGTACCACCGGGGCAGCGTCTCTCCTCTCCTTTACGTGACCAACCGAACAGGTTGCACAGCCCCGCCCGGCCCTCCGGACGGGGCTGTTGTGTTCAGAGCGCCTCGCTTGCGCTGGGCGCGGCGCGAGGAGCGATGACGCGCCGCCCGCGCCCGCGAGCGTCTCTCTTCGGGAGCGTTATGCTCCGCCCAGCATGCGATCCTCCCGAGCCCCCGTTCAACCCGACCGCCCCCGATCCGCAACCACCCGGTGGACTCTCGGACGTTGCGCCGTTCTGGGCTTGGCGCTCGCGGTGCTTGCGTGCGGCTGCTCGCGGCCGCTGCTTTCGCCGAAGGACCAGCGCTCGCAGTTCGACCGCTACGACAAGGCCCGCAACCAGTACGCGCCGCAGTTCGTTGAGGACGAGTACGGCCGCAAGAAACCCAACCTGCGCGGGCGCCTCTCCCAGAAGGAGTAGGGACGCGGGAGATAACCACAAGCGGCCCGGCGCCGTCCGCGCCCGTCCGCAAGGTCCGCGCCGCTTCTCGCGAAGATTCCGGGGATTCCGTCGGGTTGCGCTTGCCCAAGCGCCGGAATTTGCGATCATTTCTTGTGTGCGAGGCCGATGCTTGTGTCACGCTCGACTCACGGGTCGATCGGGCCAACAATCCACACTCGCGCGAGACGCCGACGCATGAGCACGCTGACCTCCATCACCCGCGCCCTGCCGATCAACGCCCGACCCCGGCGCGCCCACGTGGTGTGGGGGGCGCTGGTGGGCGCGATGACGCTGGTCGCCGGCCTGATGATGGCCCTCGAGTCGCGGCCCTTCGCCGGTTCGAGCGTCACGCTCCCCGCTGCCGCCGTCCTCGACCGCAGCGCCCCCGCCCACGCCGACTACTTCACGACCACCGCCCCCCTCGACGACAAGCGCTGGGTCGGCATCATCATCCACCACTCCGGCTCCGCGATGGGCTCGGCGGACTCGATCGCCCGCCAGCAGCAGGGCGCCGGCATCAAGTCGCTCGGCTACCACTTCGTCGTCGGCAACGGCCAGGGCGCGCCCGACGGCAGCGTCACGATCGGCCCCCGCTGGCTCGCCCAGCAGCCCGGCGCCCACGCCAAGGGCCCCCAGTCCGAGGCCCTCAATCGTCGCACCATCGGCATCTGCCTCGTCGGCGACGGCGAGAGCCGCTCCTTCACCGACGCCCAGGTCGCCGCCCTCGCCGACGTCGTCGCCCAACTGCAGCGCCGCTTCAACATCCCCGCCTCGCAGGTGGTGCTGCACCGCGACGTCGCCGCCACCGTCAGCCCCGGGCGCCTGTTCCCCGAGGCCGACTTCCGCGCCCGCCTCGCCGGTGTGGCCCGCTGAACGCCCCGGCGTTGTTCCAACTGACATCCTCTGGCTGAGTTCGTCCCCATCGCTACGCTTCCGCGCGTGCTGCTGGGTGACACCATCGCCGCGGTCTGCACCGGGAGCGCCCCGGGTCCCCGCGCGATCCTGCGCCTCTCCGGGCCGGGTGTCCGCGATGCGGTCCGGTCGCTGACCGGCGTCGACCCGTTACCGGGGGGCGCCGCCGCG
>JAFLCM010000208.1 GCA_017303565.1 Planctomycetota bacterium | reverse complement strand
CGAGGCTCGAACCGAGCCCCGGTCCGGGGGCGGACGCCGCCTCGGGGTCCATGAGTTCGATCAGTTTCCGGTGCACGATCCCGACGATCTGCTGGCCCGGCTCGAGCGACTTCAGGACCTGCTGCCCCAGCGCGCTGGCGGTGACGTCGGCGCAGAACTGGTCGGCGACGTCGCGGCTCACATCGGCGTCGAGGAGCGCGGTGCGGACCTGCGCCATCGCGTCGCGGACGTTGGCCTCGGAGATCTCGCCCTTGCCGGTCAGGGAGCGGAAGGCGCTGGAAAAGGCGTCGGAGAGTCGTTCGAACATGGGGCGGATGATACGCCCGAGGGGGCGCGGGCCCTTGGCGCGATCCCGGCATCGAGCGAGTCGGGGGGGTCCGTGAAGTCCGAGGTGCGTGGAACCCGGAAACGGTCGCCCGGCCGTGCGCGGGTTCACCCCCCCACTCAAACCCCCCACTCATCGCCCGCGTTCTCCGCGGCGGTTCAGGCCGGCGTGTGGCGGACGATGGCGCCGCCGATCATGAACATGACGTCCTCGGCGATCTGGGAGGCGGTGTCGCCGATGCGCTCGATGGTGCGGGCGGCGAGCAGCATGTCGATGATGGGCTGGACGCGGTCGACGTGGGTGGGGATCTCGCGGATCACCCAGACGTACAGCTCGCGGTTTTTGGCGTCGATCAGGCGGTCGGAGCGTCGCACAGCACGGGCGAGTTCGATGTCCTGCTGCGAGAGCGCCAGCATGGTGTCTGCGACCATCTTGCGGGTCGACTCGGTCATCTCGCGGAGCGCTTCGGGGGTGTCGAAGGGCGGCTGCTCGGTGATCTTCATCGAGCGCTTGGCGACCGAGCGGGCCAGGTCGGCCATCCGCTCGAACGCGGTGTTGATCCGCATGGCCGCCAGCACGAAGCGCAGGTCGCTCGCCATGGGCTGGTACAGCGCCAGGATCCGCAGGCACGCGGACTCGATGTCGACCTCCATCTTGTCGATCTCGTCGTCGCCGGTTCGGACGCGGTCGGCGGCGGCGTAGTCGCGGTTCACCAGCGCCTGGAACGCCTCGGTCACGCGGGCCTCGGTGCTCGCGGACATCGTGAGCAGCGCCCGGCGCAGGCGGACGAGTTCCAGTTGCATGTCTTGGGACACGGTGGCTCCTGGCGACGACCTCTACGCGAGACCCTGGGCCCCTTCACGGGACCTTCACACGCCGGATGTTAGCCGAACCGACCGGTCACGTAGTCTTCGGTGCGGGGGTTGGACGGGCGGGTGAACAGCTGCAGGGTGGGGCCGGACTCGATGAGGGCGCCCTCGAAGAAGAACGCCGTCACGTCGGAAACGCGGGCCGCCTGCTGCATGTTGTGCGTGACGATCGCGATGGTGTAGCGGTCGCGGAGTTCGCGGATCAAGTCCTCGATACGGGCGGTGCTCTTGGGGTCGAGGGCCGAGGCCGGCTCGTCCATCAGAAGCACTTCCGGCTCGACGGCGAGGGCCCGAGCGATGCACAGCCGCTGCTGCTGACCGCCCGAAAGGCCAAGCGCGCTCTTGTGCAGGCGGCCCTTCACCTCGTCCCACAGGGCGGCGGAGCGCAGGCTCGCCTCCACCAGCGCGTCGAGCTGTGCTCGCTTGAGTTTCAGGTGCAGCCGAGGGCCGAAGGCGACGTTGTCGTAGATGCTCTTGGGGAAGGGGTTGGGCTTCTGGAAGACCATGCCGACACGCCGGCGGAGATCGACGACGTCCAGCCCGGCGCCCGTGAGGTCCAGCCCGTGAAGGTCCATGACCCCCTCGCACCGGGCCCCGGGGACCATCGAGTTCATGCGGTTGATCCAGCGGAGCAGCGTGCTCTTGCCGCAGCCGCTGGGGCCGATGAGCGCCGTGACGCGGTGCAGCGGCAGGTCGAGGTTGATGTTCTTCAGGGCCTGGAAGTCCCCGTAGTAGGCGTTGAAGTCCGCGATCCGCAGGGCCACGGGCTTGTCGGCCTCGCCGGTCTTTGACCGGGCCGCTTGCAGGGCGACGCGCGCGAGCGGGGTGGTCGGCTCGGCGTGGGCGGGGCCCGGGTGGGTGAGGGGCGTCTGGTTGGGGGTCGTCATGGGCTCGACGAATCCGTGGGCGTCGGCGCCGGGGCGATGAATGGGCGGGGAGACGGTCACGCGGTCAGGCCTTTCTGGAGGCGCTGGCGGATGACCACCGCCGCGATGTTGAAGCACGCCAATACCGCGAGCAGCACGAGGATACCCGCGGCGGCGACGCCCTTGAACTCCTCCTGCGGCATGTTGGCCCAGGAGAAGATCTGCAGCGGCATGGCGGAGAAATCGCTGGTGAGGCCCGAGGGGGTGTTCATGATGAACACGATTCCGCTCACCACCAGGATGGGCGCGGCTTCCCCGATGGCGCGGCTCATGGCCAGGATCGCCCCTGTCATCACCCCGGGCAGGGCCGCGGGAAGGATCATCCGAGAAACCATCTGCCAGCGGGTCGCCCCCAGGGCCCGGGCGCCCTCGCGGAGCGACGCCGGGACCGCGCGGAGCGCCTCGCGCGTGCTGACGATCACGATGGGCAGCACCACGAGCATCAGCGTCAGGCCCGCCGCCATCACCCCCCCACCGAAGGGCAGGTGGACGTAGAACGGGGTGCCGCGGCTGCCGATCTCGATCATCGCTCGATAGTCGTATCCCGCGATCTTCTCGCGGGGCACGTCGACGACGCCGCCGGCCGAGCCGGTGAAGACCCGCAGCGACTTGGGCGAGGAGCCGGTGAGGCGGCCCTCGACGCGCGTGCCGTCCTGCAGCGTGAACGTGTGCGTCAGGACGTAGCGGTCCTTGCGGGAATCGATATCGGAGAGACTCACGACGCGCTCGCCCGAGCGGATGTCATCGATGACGATCGACGTGTCGTCCTCGCCAAGGGAGGGCCCCACCACGCGGGTGGAGTCCTTGAGGGTGAGGAAGATCATGTCGTCGTAGTTGCTGATGTTCGCCGGTCCGAAAAGGCCGAACATGCGGGCGAAGGCGGTGAGGCCGATGATCCCGTACACCACGCTGGGCACGCCCGCGAGGTTCGAGATGTTCAACTGCACGAACTCATGGAGTTTTCGCGCCGGGCCGGACTTGGGGCCGTACTCCTCGAGAAACACCGCGGTGCCGACTCCGAGGGGGACGGCGGTGACGGCGCACACGGCGCACACCCACACGCTGCCCCACAGCGCGGCCTTGAAGCCAGCCTGCTCGGGGAAACGCGACGCGTAGTTGCTCAGGAAGTCCCAGGAAAGGTACTTCCACCCTTGCACCATCACGGCGACGACGAGCACGGCGAGGATGATGCTGGCCAGCGTGGTGACGGCGAGACACAGCAGCCAGAAGCCCTTGTCGGCGGCGCGGCGCGACGCGTCGGACCTGGTGCGTGCGTCCACGCCGACCGTATGGCCTTGGGCCGGGAGCGAGGTCATTGGTAGACCTCCCGGAACCGCTTCATCACGAAATGGCCCGCCACGGTGAAGCCGAAGGTGAAGAGGAACAGCAGCGCGGCGACCGCGTAGCACGAGAGGTACTCGACCCCGCCCGCCGGCGCGTCGCCCAGGAAGATCTGGGCCATGTAGCCGGTCATGGTCTGGACCTGCTGGCGCGGGTCGGCGGTCAGGTTGGGCAGGCTGCCCGCCGCGAGCGCGACGATCATGGTTTCGCCCACGGCGCGGGCGAAGGCCAGCAGGAATGCCGCGATGATCCCCGACAGCGCGGCGGGCACCACCACGCGGAGCGACACGTCCAGGCGCGTCCCCCCCACCGCGTACGCGCCCTCGCGCAGGCTCCGGGGCACGGCCCGCAGCGCGTCCTCGCTGAGCGAGCAGACGATGGGCAGGCACATGATGCCCACCGCGATGCCGGCGCTCATGGCGTTGTAGGTATCGAAGTTGCCAAGTGATTTCAGGCCCGGCGTGATCGCCACCAGGGCGAAGTACCCGTACACGACCGTCGGGATGCCCGCGAGGAGTTCCAGAATCGGCTTCAAAATCGCACGCACCCGCGGGCCGGCGTACTCGGACAGGTAGATCGCGGTGATCAGCCCGATCGGCAGCGCGACTAGCGCCGCGATGCCCGAGACCAGGAACGTCCCGGCCACCAAGGGCCAGACGCCGAACTTCTTCTCCGAGCCGAGCAGGGGCTGCCAGGTCGCGCCGGTGGCGAACTCGGTGAAGGTCACCTCGGGGCGCTGGAAGAACCGGAACGCCTCGGTGGCGAGGACATAGACGATCGCGACGGTGATGAGGAGACTGAACACGGCGCACAGGGCCAGCGACGTGTTGATGACCCCCTCCCGCGCGGCCCGCCAACGGCGCGAACGCGCCCGCCCAGTGGGTGCGGCGGTCGCGTGCTGGGCCGTCGGGAGGGTGGTCATCTCTGATGATCCGGGGCGGGCATCCTACCTGAAGCGAGGGCCCGCCCCGATCCGACGCGGGTTGTCAACAGGGCATCAGCGGTAGGTGTCGCCGAGGGGCGCGTGGGTGTGCTCGCCCTTATCGTTGAGGAACTGGGTGCCGGTCTTGCGGGCCTCCCAGTTGGCCTTCACGCGGGAAAGGATGGACTCGGGCAGGCGGACGTAGCCGACCTGCTCCACCAGGGCGGGGGCCGACTGGAGGTAGAACGAGACGAACGCCTTGGTGGCGGGGCGGTCGGCGCTCTTGCGGTTGACGTAGATGAACAGCGGGCGGCTGAAGGGGGCGTATTGGGCGTTCTCGATGGTCTCGTGCGTGGGGACCACGGCGCCCTTGCCCCCGTCGACGGCGAGGACGTTGAGCTTGCCCTTGTTCTCGATGTAGTAGGCGAATCCGAAGAAGCCGAGCGCGCCCTCGTCGCCCTCGACGCCCCGGACCAGGACGTTGTCGTCCTCGGAGACGCTCATGTCGCCGCGGATCGCGCCGGTCTTGCCCGCGACGACTTCCTTGAAGTAGTCGAAGGTGCCCGAGTCGGTGCCCGGGGAGTAGAGCTTGATGGCCTTCTCGGGCCAGGTGGGGCGGATGTCCTTCCAGGTCTTGACGGTCGAGCCGTCGAGGTAGATCTTCTTGATCTCGTCGACGGTGAGGTCCTTGGCCCAGGTGTTGGCCTTGTTGGTGACGAAGCTGAGGCCGTCGAACGCGACGGGCAGCTCGATGAACTCGATGCCGTTGCTGCCAGATCG
>JAFLCM010000207.1:2785-5167 GCA_017303565.1 Planctomycetota bacterium | reverse complement strand
CACGAGGCGCAGTCGCTCCGCGCTGCCGGCCGCGCCGCCGCCGCGATCCTGCGCCGCGCCCTGCTCTCCTGCCGCCACGGGGCCCGCTCCGCCGACGTGAACGCCGTCGTGGAGCGAGAGATCACCCGCCTCGGCGGCGGAGCCGCTCTTCCTCGGCTACCGCCAGGGCAACGCCCCGCCCTTCCCCGGCGTCTGCTGCGTCTCGATCAACAGCGAGATCGTCCACGGCGTCCCCGGCGCTTCCCGCATCTCCGCAGGCGACGTCGTTTCCGTCGACGTCGGCCTCCGCCTGAACGGCTGGTGCGCCGACGCCGCCGCGAGCATCGTCGTGCCCAGCGCCGCGGATTCGCCCGGTATCTCCCAACGCCGCGCCCTCGTTGCCGCCACGCAGCGCGTGCTCACCCAGTCGATCGAGCGGATGCGTCCCGGCGTGCCATGGAGCGAGATCGCCCTCGCCGCCGAGAACACGGCGCTCGACGCCGGCTTCGGCATCGTCACCGAGTTCGTCGGCCACGGCGTCGGGCGCCAGCTCCACGAGCCGCCCAAGGTTCCGATGTTCTGGACCGGCTACCAGGGCGAGGACTTCGTTCTCCGCGAAGGGCAGGTCCTGGCGATCGAGCCGATCCTGACGCTGGACGCCGCGGGCGACTGGCTCCGCGGCACATCGCCCGGGCCGGCCAACCGTTCAAGAGTGGTGGGGGGCGCCGACCATTGGACCGTCCGCACCGCCAGTGGGAAACCCGCCTGCCACGCGGAACACACGGTTCTGGTCACGCCATCCGGCGCGGAAGTGCTGACGGCCTGAGCCCGCGCGACGGGCGAATCGTCAGTCTTTGTGCCCGGCGCTGAGGGTGTCGATGGTGCTCGTCACCTCCGCGCTCTCGATCGCGGTCAGCGCCTCGGCCATCTTCTCGACCGCGTGGATGAACCGCAGCAGCGTGTCGAGCCGTTCGTTGTGGTGCTCGAGCTTGGCCTTCGCCGCGGCGTCGGCGCCCGAGGCGTCGATGGTCCGCCCCGTCATGTCGCGGATCTCGTAGAGCGAGGCGACCACCGGCTCGATCTCGCGCTTCTTTCGCTCCCGGGCGATCGTGGTGAACATCGTCCACACGTCGCGCTCGGCCTCGAAATACTCCTTGCGGTCCCCGCGCTTGTGCGCCCGGTACACGATGCCCCAATCCAGAAGCGCCCGCAGCGACATCGACGCGTTGCCCCGCGAGATCTGCAGCCGGTCCATCACGTCGTCGGTGCACAACGGCTCGGCGGTGATCATCAGGAGCGCGTGAACCTCCGCCATCGTGCGGCTGATGCCCCACGCCCCGCCCATCTTGCCCCACACGGCGATGAAGCGGTCCTGCGCCTCGGTGACGACGCGCTCGATGTTCTGAGGCGAAGATGCTCGCGCCATGGGCTTTGCTCGCGCCGGGAAGGGGGCCGGGAAGTGCCGGTCACCGGACACTACGCCGCGGGGGCGTTCAAAACCACAAATATTTCAGGAAGTTCTGAAAATGCCCAGTCAAGACCCCGCCAATGAAAAAGGCGGCGCGCATCCGAAGACGCTGCGCCGCCCTTCCGGGGGTCAAATGTAAAGGCCGCGTGAAGAATACTCAGCCTGCCGGGAATGTCGAGAGGGACCCCAATATTTTCTTGCGCCCGGCCGGCCCCGGAGGCCTGTCAGTCAGCCCAGCGCCACGTCCACGACCAGCGCGGACCCGAGAACCACGCTCACCACCCCGTTGAGGGTGAAGAACGCGAGCGGAAGCCCGGCGACGCCGCGGAGGTGCAGCACCCAGTGCTCGAACCCGAGCACCCCCCCGACCATCACGATCGCCGCCTGAGTGATGACCCCGAGGCGCGGGTCCATGGCGCTGAACGCCACCAGCGTGAACAGGGCCAGGGCGTGGAGGAGGCGGGAGGCCCAGAGCGCCCCCCGGACGCCGAGCCGCGCCGGCACGCTTTTCAGCCCGGTTTTCCGGTCGAACTCCAGGTCCTGCAGCGCGTAGGCCACGTCGAAGCCCGCGACCCACAACATCACCATCAGCGCCAGCCACCACAGGGCCCGCCCCGGCACGCTCAGCAGGTATCCCGGCTCGACCGCGACCGCCGCCGCCAGGGGGGACGCGGCCAGCGCCCCGCCCAGGAACACATGGCACAGCCAGGTGAACCGCTTGGTGAACGAGTAAAAAGCGATCCACGCCAGCACCGGCACGCTCAGGATCAGCGGCCAGGGGTTGGCGAACAGCACCCGGAACAGCCCGCAGACCCCCACAAACCCAGCGGCGCACGCCAGCGCCACCGCCAGCCCGGCGCGGGGCGATAGCCGCCCGGACGCGATGGCCCGCCCCGAGGTCCGCGGGTTCTCGCGGTCGAACCGCCAGTCCGCCA
>JAFLCM010000207.1:0-2775 GCA_017303565.1 Planctomycetota bacterium | reverse complement strand
GGGCCAGCACCATGCACACCACCACCAGCAAGAGCGGCCCCGCCACGTTGGACCAAGGCGCCCCGCCCCACGACGCGTCCGAAGCCATCACCGCACCGGTCACCGCAAACGGAAGCGCGAAGATGCTGTGGGCGATCTTGATGTCGGAGAGGGCGAGGGTGAGACACCGCCAAAGCGCTCCTGCTCCGAGAACATGTGTGCTTCTTGGCTTGATCTTGGCTCCTGCACGACGGATTGAAAGAACACTTGTCGATCCGGCTATGATTGAAAGCGAAACGGGATTTTTTTTCAATCTCTGCGGAAGCGACAAGGAGATTTTCGATGTGGCCGAGTTCGGTAAAGGGTAGCCCCGTCGGATCGCTTGAGCCAACGGAGGCGTTTGAGCGAGTGAAACGTGCGGGCCGAACGGAGCACCGCTCGGCACGGGGGTGGGCTTTTTGCCCCGCGCCGCTTCCACCGGTTGTTGATCGCTTGCGGCTGCTTGATCAACTGAGGGAGAAGCACGACGAAGCACTGATCGCGGTAAGCACGCTGAATGGCGCGGCAAAGTCCTGTGCGTTCAAAGACCTGCTGGTGGCGCCCCTTCTGAGCCGCGATGCGGTGACCTCGTCGCGCATCGAGAACACGATCGCGACGCCGCGCGAGATCGCATTGGTAGCCGCGGGGCAAGACCCCGAACGGGAAGAACCGACGGAGGTCAACAACTATCGAACGGCGCTGCAGCACGGCCTTGACTCCAATCTTCCGGTGTGCATGCGCCTCGTGAAAGAGATGCACGCGATCCTGATGACGGGAGTGCGGGGCGGCGACAAGACCCCGGGGGAAGTCCGCACGGTCCAGAACTGGATCGGACCCGATGAGTCGGATTTCTCGACCGCGCGGTTTGTTCCGCCGCGGCCGGGAGCGCCGCTCCATGACACGCTGAAGAATCTCGAGCAGTTCTGGAACGGTGACGCCGCGTTGTATTCGACCGGCGCGAAGCGGCTGCCGTCTTTGATCGAGATCGCCGTGGCGCACTATCAGTTCGAGTGCATCCATCCATTCAGCGACGGGAACGGTCGGCTTGGCAGGGCGGTTGCCGCCCTTTCGCTGGTGCGGTCGGGACTCATCGAGACGCCCTTGATCTATGTCAGCGGCTACTTCGACGAACATCGCCAGGCGTACTATGACTTGCTGCTCAGGCTCAGCGAAACCGGCGACTGGGCCACATGGTGCTCCTTCTTTCTGGATGCCATCGCAGAGCAGGCACGCGATGCCCTCGTGCGGGTTGACCGGATCTCGGCGGAGCGAGAGCGGGTGCGGCGAAGCCTCCAGGAACAAGGAGCACAAGGGAGAGTCTTCAGCCTGCTGGATCACATCATCCAAAGGCAGTACATCGACGTGAAAGAGGCCGCGCAGCGTATGGATGTCACCAAGCCAACTGCCCGAGCGGATATCCAGAAACTAGAGATCGCGGGGTTTCTTGACGAGATTTCGGGCCACACTTATGCCCAGCTGTGGGGCGCGACGCCGATCTTTGAGATCATCGATCCAAGCCCGCAGGGTTGATCCGTGGAACACCGGCCCCACGCCCCCCCGCCAGGTGATCCGCCCACCGGACCTTCAGGTCGTGCTCCACGCCCAGAAGATCCAGCAGCCGACCCGCGACGAAGTCCACCACCTGCTCGATCCGCGTGGGCAGGAGGTAGAACCCCGGGTTGCAGGGGCAGATGATCGCGCCGGCGAGGGTGAGCGTCTCCATCGCGCGGATGTCGATGAGCGTCAGCGGGGCCTCGCGGTGGGCGACAATGAGCTTCATCCGCTCCTTCAGCGCCACCGCCGCGGCGCGGGTGACAAGCGTGTCGCCGGTACCGCAGGCGATCTGGTTGAGCGTGTTCGACGACGCCGGGACGATGACCATCCCGTCGTGCCGGAACGAGCCGGAACCGATGGCCGCGCCCACGTCGCGCGGCGGGTAGTAAATCAGTCGGTTCGCCTTTGGATTCGAGCCCGGCGGCAGGCCCGCCAAGACCGCCAGCGAGTCGTCATTCAGCCCCTCGATCCCGAGTTCATCGAACAGCAGCCGCTGACCGTAGGGCGAGACGCACAGGTGGCAGGTGTGCCCGGCGCGGAGGATCTCCGCGATGACCCGCTGGGCGTACAAGGCCCCGGAGGCCCCGGTGATGCCGACGACGTAGTGGCGGGAGGGCGTTTGCACGACTGGTCATTGTAGGCTGAAGGGGCTTGGATTCCGTGGTTACGCCCGATGCCCCTGAGCATCCGATATTCTCTTCCCAGACCCTCGGGTCCCGCCGTTTCCGCTTTCTGTGGAGGCTCTCCGATGCCCGCCCCCGCTCACGCCCCGCCTCTCTTCGCCCGCCTCGCCCTGCCGCTGGCTCTCGCCCTTTCGGCGGCGGTGGGAGGCTGCGCCGGCTATGCCAACTACCCGCAGATCGGCAAAGACGACGTCGCGGTCAACAATCCCAACACGCCCCCGGTCCCCGAGGCGGCGTTTACGGCCCTTCGCTGGGTGGTGCGCCGCTACCCCGTCGAGGGCGGCTACACGATCAACATGCCCGCGGGCATGTACCGGCGGACCGGCGAGCGGTTCATCCAGATGCTCAACGACCCGGATGCCCGCCTGCTGACGCCCTCGACCCAGCACCTGCCTTGCTACCACATCAAGCGGGTGTGGGTGCGCGGCGAGCGGCGCAAGTTCTACAAGGCCGAATCCGACATGTGGCAGGTCATCCGTAACGTGCTGACGCGGCCGCGCGATGCGGCGGCGACCGCGGC
>JAFLCM010000206.1 GCA_017303565.1 Planctomycetota bacterium | reverse complement strand
AGTTGGAACGATCCCATCCGTTGAAAGATAAACCGTAGTCCCCAAATTCTGTCCCTTTTCTCGTTCTAAAGCAGCCAATGAGAGGAGGATCACCTGCAGGCCCAGCGTGTTGAGCAGGTCGCCGACGAGGAGCGCCATCGCCTCGCCGTGGGCGCGGTGCGTGGTGGGGCGGCCCCGGCGCAGGTCGTCGTTGTCGAGCGCGGGCATGTCGTCGTGGACAAGGCTGAACGCGTGGACCATCTCCACGCCCGCCGCCGCGGGCAGCGCCGCCTCCAGCGTCCCGCCGACCGCCCGGCACGCGTGCACCACCAGCGCCGGACGCGCCCTTTTGCCCGGGCCGAACAGCGCGTACCGCGCCGCCGCCTCCAGGTTCGACGGCAGGCCCAGCGACCCCAGGTACGCCCCCATGAACAACTCAATCGCCGGCACCGGCTCGCTCATCGAGTCCGGCGGCGTGCTCACGGGAACGACCTGAACGGGGCGGAAGGCGATGGCGGGTGTCAACGGGGCTCGCGGGTTCAAGGGGCTGGTCTCGGCACGGTTCCGGAAAGCCCGGAGTATACGAAGGCTCACCCGTATGATGCCGACCCCCATGGCCGAGATCGCACGCAACCTCCAGACCCTGTTCCAGCAAGGCGGACCCGTTCTGTGGGTGCTTCTGGGACTCAGCATCGTGTCTTTGACCCTGTGCGCCGAACGGGCCATGTTCTGGCGGGCCCTGCACCGCTCCGGACGCCGGGCGTGGGTGTCCAAGGCCGTCAAAGCCCTGAAATCCCGCGACACCGACGCCGCCCGGGCCATGGCCGCCGCCGACGCCACCCTCTACGGCGAGGTCGTCTCCGAACTCATCTCCGCCCCGGTGAACGAACTCACCGCCGTCGGCCTGATCGAGGAGCGCCGCCATGCGATCGAGCGGTTCAACGGCGCCCTGTCCACCATCATCACCGCCGGCCCGCTCGTCGGCCTCCTCGGCACCGTCACCGGCATCATCCGGTCGTTCGACGTGATCGGGAACGCCTCGGCGGTGCGCGACATCCCCGCGGTCGCCCAGGGCGTGAGCGAGGCGCTCTTGAACACCGCCGCAGGCCTCGCGGTGGCGCTCCTCACCCTGCTGCCATATGTGATCTACCGCTCCCAGGCCGACCGCTGCTTGAGCAACATCGAGTCCCTCACCGCCGCCGCGGCGAGGGGCCAGCCCAGCCAGCCCGCTAAATAGAACCCCGCCGTGATGGAACCCCGAGCGTAAGCGAGCGGGCGCGTTCACCTCAAGGCGGAACCCCTCAGCCCTGCCCCCCGTCGCCTGCCCCTCCGGGGAGGCGTCCGTTCTTGCGGGAATCAGCAACCGACAAGAATTAATACTAGACAGTATTGTCCATGTCTATCGATGTGCTACACTCTCGTTATGAGACGGGGCGCGGGACAGTTCAGCAGGCACTGGGCACTGGGCACTGGGCACTGGGCACTGGGTGCGGGGGGCAGGCCTCAAGAACCAAGCCCCAAGCCTGATTCCCCTGATTTTCCGCTTCTTCGCGCCGGGTTCGTGGGGTACGCTCTGTTTGACGCCGCACAGCGTTCAGGAGTGTTCGCCATGAAGATCCGGGTCGTCGTTGCGCTCACGGTCGCCGTGTTTCTGTCCACTTGTCCGCCCGGGCGGGCGTTGGCGGGGCAGGTCCCGCCCGACGACGGCCTGCGCTGGAAGACCGTCGGCGCCCCCGGCAACCGAGGCACGCTGCCGAGCGAGGCGCCGCGCCTGCCCACCGACACCCCGAGCGTCGGGGCTGTCGGGTACGAGTACCGTTTGACCGAGACCGAGATCACCCGCGCCCAGTGGGGCGAGTTCGTGCTCGCGTACCGGCCCTTCTACAGCGGGAACACGCCGTACTGGGCCAACCAAGCGTTCGTCGGCTCGGGCTTCGTCGGCATGGGCGGCGTGCTGTACGCCAACCCCAACCAGCCCGCCAACATGAGTTGGGAGTACGCCGCGCGGTACTGCAACTGGCTGCACAACGGCAAGGCCAACACCGCCGCGGCGTTCACGCAGGGCGTGTACGACACGACCACCTTCACGCGCAACCCCGACGGCTCGCTGAACCACAACCTGACGCATGCCGCGGGCGCGCGGTACTGGATCCCGTCGCTCGACGAGTGGATCAAGGGCGCGTACTACGACCCGAACAAGCACGGGGTGGGGTTGGAAGGCTACTGGCTGTACCCGGCGATGCAGGACACGCCGCTGATCCCGGGCGCGCCCGGCGCGGGCGGTCAGACCAACGCGGCGCCGTTCTCGGCGGACATCCCGCTGAACGCGGGCTCGTACCCGGGCGTGGTGTCGCCGTGGGGGTTGTTGGATTTGTCGGGGGGCATGCGGGAGTGGACATCCACTTCACGCGGCAACTTCGACATCGAGGTGCGTGGCTCGAAACTCGGCCCTTCATTGCCCGATTGGGAGGACCGGCTCGACGTCCTCGGCGGGTCGGGTCCTGCGACCTCTGCACATGGATTTCGACTGGCTTCTTCCGTACCGGCTCCGGGGAGCACGGTGCTTTTCTGGGTCGGTGCTGTTCCGTGTGTGCGTCGGAGACGCAACCATGAAGTTCCACTCTCTCATCGTCCTCTTGTCCGCCGCGGCGCTGTTTACCCCTGACGCCTGGGGCGTCGTCACGGTGACTCCCAACTCGGGGGTCACGGTGACGAGCCTCGGCGGGGGCCACTACTCCATCGCCTTTGGAACGAGCGCCAGCGGCCCGTACACAATCAGCACAGGTTCGACGGACGTGATCGATGCCATCACGTCCGCTGCCACGGCTGTACCCGTTGCGATCGTCGGCATGGACTCTCGAGCTGCGAGCATCGGCTCTGTCGGCGTGATCGGTTCGGGCCGCCTGCACGTCGCTTCACTCAGGGCGAGCGGCAACGTCGGGGCCGTCAGCGCCCATCGGATCGATCGGGTCGAGTCGAGCGCGGGCGACCTCACCGGCCCCGTCGCGATTCTGCCCCCGGTCGCCGGCGTTTCTCCGATCCTGAACGAGGTGCTTTTCCAGTCGGGCGTCGTCCGGGCCAACATCTCCAACCCCTACGGCGACATCGGGAGCATCGTCTGCAACCGCGTGCTCGGGGCCTCCGCCAGCGCTCCGGTGACGATCTCCTGCTCGGGCTACCTGTACGACGCCTTCGTCGCGCAGGACGCGACACACCTCGCGATCGCGGACCCGTCCTCCACGCCGTCCGGTCGCACCATGGCGGTCAACGGACTCACCGTCGGCGGCACCTACACGGGCTCGATCAAGGCCCGCTTCGTGGCCCTCACCGCCAACACGCCGTCGCAGGCCACGATCAACATCGGCCAGGACTTCGACGGGCTGATGGACTTCTCCGCTGGCCTCGGCGACCCGGAACTCCAGTGCCTGCCGCCCCAGATCAACCCCGCGTCAGATGAGTTCGAGTACTACCCCACGGTGAGGATCGGCGGCTCGGTGAGCGCGACCTCGGTCATCCAGGTCCCAGAGTACGTTCCCGCCGGCCAGACCACTTGCCACGCGGGCGGCGTGCAGACGCAGGTCGTCGTCAACGCCAACAACGCGGGCGAGCGCCTGCTGGGAGAGGTGCTGTACGGGTACGCCTCTCCGACCGCGCTCCCGATCGAGCGGACCCCCGACATCCGCGACGGGCAGTACAGCGTGCCCCTGACGGAAGTGGGGTACGGGTCGATCGGGGTGGCGCCCTTCGCGCTCAACGGCGTGGAGACGAAGATGTGGCTGCTCGAGGACACGGGCGCGATCCCGCCGGTCGATCCCGCCCTTCGCGGTCCCTTCAGCGAGCCCCCGGCGCCGATCGGCCAGGCCAACGACACCTTCATCATCCCGGCGGTGAACTACCCAGAATACCTCGGCTTCCAGTTGGAGTTCTTCGGGCCGGTCATCAGTTCTGCGGGCGGCTTCGGAAGCGGCGATGAAGAGGACAACGGAGAACTGGTGTTCGAGGTGCGCTCCCCGGGCGCCGGGGACTGTTGGGAGAGCACGGCCATCGGCTTCAAGGTGTTCCAGCCGTCACCGCGACGGGTGGATTTGTTGGGGGCGCTCGTTTACAACACAGGTGTGCAAGGAGCACCGACGCGCTGGACGCCCGGCCAGTTCGGCAGCCCTCAGCAACTGCAGCGCGGCAGGGTTTACCGTCTGAGGGTCAACCAAGGTCCGGGTGCGGCGGCGCTCATGACGTGCGACCTCGGCCTCAACCCAAATCCTCTTGCGCGGCTCGACTACTTCACCTTTCAGGTCTCTTGCCTGTGCCCCACCGACCTGAACTTCGACGGCGCGATCGACACCGGGGACCTCCCCATCCTGCTCGGAGACTTCGGGAAGTCGCAACCGTCGAACCCGGTCCCGTGCCCGCCGCAGCTCCGCGCCGACCTCAACCTTGACAACACGGTGTCGACGCCAGACCTGGTGATCCTCCTGGGGCAGTTCGGAACAAGCTGCCCCACCCCGCCGTGCAGCCCGGCTCTTGCGTTGAGCGGGGGTCCTGCCGGCGCTTCGGGGTCCGCCAAGACCACCGGCGACGCGCTCGCGACAAGTGGAACCTCGAGCGCGGTCGCGGTGTCGAGCGGCACGCCGCCCGGCCCCGTGGTCGCGGCGCTGGGCTTCACCTCGATGGAGGCCTACGGCGCGTACGTCGATGGGCTGTCGGAGTCCGACCGGTCGGCGCACTTCGCGCTGCTGATGCAGGTCGCGAGCAGCATCAGCCCGGAAACTCCTGCCCCGTGATCACCGCTTGCCCGCGGCGCGAGTAGCAAGGCGGAGGGGCGGCCCTTGGTGGGTCGCCCCCTTTTTCGTTCCGGTGTTCACCCAGGGCCGACTCGCCCTCAGCCCCGCCCCCGCCGCGCCCTCCACGCCAGCCCGACGCTCGCGGCACCAAGCAGCACCGCGCCCGCCGGCGAGGGCACCGAGATGATGCTCACGTCGTCGAGGATCGCGCCGATGTTGTCGCCGCCGGAGTTCTGGAACGTCAGGCGTGCCACCGTGGGCGCGGGGATGTTGATCGTGCGCGTGATCGGCGTCAGCGGGTCGCTCGACAGCATGCGGAACGTCTCGGTCCAGTCGCCGAAGCCCACCGTCACGTCGTCCGCCGCCGCCCCGCGCTGGTTGCCGCCGAGCGAGAAGGTGACGTTGTAGGTGCCCGGCGTGAGCGTGAACTCGTGGGAGGCGAGCAGCCCGG
>JAFLCM010000205.1 GCA_017303565.1 Planctomycetota bacterium | reverse complement strand
AGGTCGACCGGGGTGATGACGGACAGCCGGGGCCTGGCGATCACATTGGTCGCATCCAGCAGGCCGCCCAGACCGACCTCGACGACGGCCAGATCGGCGGGCGTCTCGGCCATGGCCAGGAAGGCGGCGGCGGTCGTCATCTCGAAGACGGTGGCGGAGATCTCGGCATCGACCGCCTCGAGGCGATCGAGGATCGGCTCCAGGTCGGCATCGTCGATCAGGCGCCCCGCAACGCGTATGCGTTCATTGAAACGCACGAGATGCGGCGACGTATAGACGCTGACACTCAACCCGGCCGCCTCCGCCATGGCCCGGACAGCCAGCGGGTTCAGTCCGTGCGGATGTGTGCCGGCAGAACAAGCGTCGATGCTGTCCGGCTTGAGGGCTTTCGCCCAGCCCTCGGCCATCTGACTGCGGCAGCAGTTGCCGGTGCACAGAAACATCACACGAACGGCCGCTTCGTCAGGTCCCACGACGCACCCCCTTCGACCGGATCGGTGCGCACACGCCCGGCGGGCACGAGCCGCCCGCGCATCCGTCGCCAAGCCCGCACGACTCGAAGGCTTTCGCGAGCGCCCGCAGCAGCCCGGCCACGTGGTCGTATCGCGCGGCGTAAAGAACCTCCCGCCCGCGCTTCTCGGCATGCACGACACCCGCCCCGGCCAATACTCGCAGGTGGCGGGACACCACGGACATGTCGACGTCGCAACACTCAGCGATCTCGCTGACCGAACACGGCCGCGCACACTTGGCCAGGCAACGCAGCAGCAGCACGCGCGTCGGATCCCCGAGTGCCCGGAACAAGCCGGGCTCCAGCAGGGCGTCAAGGGCACCCGGGACCACCGAGGCCGCTCGAGGGGTGCTGGGGGGCGCTGGCCACCGTGGCGTTCGTGCCGCCAGCGGTCCGCGTTGGCCGCGAGCGCGATGCTTGCTCAGTTGCGTCATCATGCAAGTATACGCACCCGCGGGTGATGATTCCACAGGTTCACGGCTGACCGCCAATAAAAATACCCCGGCCAGTTAGCCGGGGCCGGATCGGACCCAGTTGACCGCTTCAAACCGATTCAGCGGCGGCGACGCAGGCCGAGAAGGCCGGCCGCGCCGGGGGCGGGAACGACCGACGGGTTCACGTACATCGCGAGCATCTGGCCACCCTCGACAAGCTCGCCGGGGATGCCGCAGTGCGACTGGGTGTTCGTGAGGAACCTGCCGTCGCCGAGGATGTCCTTGGCGTCGATGACACCCGAGGCCTCTTCATCGCGGGTGAGGAAGCCGGGCGCGCCGGGTGTGAACCGGGCGGGAATCGGCCACACTCCGCAAGTGCGAAAACAGTGCCCGAGTCGTGTGAAGAACCCGCGCACGTCTGGTAAGCGTGAAGTGAGGCTCTGGCAAACCTTCGGCGTGTCCCCCGAGCAGCGGGACCGACCCGTCCCCGGGGGGCAGAAACGCCCTCCGACGCCGGTCCGACGTCAGCCGCCACCCGAACCCAACCGCGTGATTTCGCTGGCGGTTGCGTCGCAAAGGGGTAGATTGAATCGGGTCCCCCATCGCCTCTTCTCGGAGCAAGAACATGCCTCGCGCCGTTCTCGCAGTCTTCACATTGGCCGTCCTGCTCATTGGCGCCCCCCGCGCCGGGGCGCAGACCTCCCCCACCGCCTTCACCTACCAGGGTCGGATCAGCCTGAACGGCGCGCCGTTTTCCGGCACTGCGGACGTGCGCTTTCAGGTCTTCGACGCCGCGGAGGGCGGCAACGCCGTCACCGGACCGCTGACGATCGCGGCCGTTCAGTCGAGCGCCGGACTCTTCACGGCCACCCTTGACTTCGGCGCACCCGTCGCGGGATTCCCGGAGCGTTGGCTGGAGATCACCGTGACCCCCGCTGGCGGCGGCGACCCGGTCACCTTGGCCCCGCGCCAGCAGATCAAGGCCTCGCCCGCGAGCACCGTCGCCTTTTCCGTCCCGGTGTTCAGCGGCGAGCCGATCGTCCCCTTCAAGGGCATGGTCCGGTTCAACGACCTTCTGGCTGACTTTCAGGGATTCAACGGCTTCTTCTGGGTCTCGCTCACCGGCAAGCCCAACGCCGCCTACACCTTGTCCTCATTCACCGCGAACAACACCTTCACGGTCCCCGCGGGCGTCACCCGACTTTTCGTCGAAGTCTGGGGCGGCGGCGGCGGAGGCGGCGGGACGGTCAACGCCTCGCCCCTGTGCGCAATTAACGGGCCGTCGGGCGGCATTTCAGGGGGCTCGGGCGGCTACGCCTCTTCCGTCATCAACGTCACACCGGGCGAGCAACTCACCGTCACCGTGGGGACGCGCGGGATCTTCGGGCTGAACTCACCCAGCCAGACCATTATCCCTAGTCTGGGCGGCCCCGGCGGACAGTCCGCCGTCACCCGCGCGGGCGTCACGCTCCTCTCCGCCGCCGGAGGGCAGGGCGGTACCGGCGGAGCCTGGGCCAACTGGGCCACCGACTGCGCGCTCGGACCGAACGACTTCGTGCTCAGGCCCAGCGGCGAGGGTGGGGCCGCTTCCGGGGGCAACATCGCCAACATCCAGGGACCTTCCGCAAGCCCCATCTCCAAGAAGGCGAACTTCTGCGACGGATGCTGCACCTCGGGCGTTCCGGAACCCGCGCCCGCCACCGTGGCGTCGGCGCTCGCGCAGTTGGGACTGCCCGGCACCCTCTCAACCGGCGCCGGACGCGGCGGCGGCGGGGCACGGGGACCCATCTCCGGGTCCGGGTGCGCCACCGTCAGCAGACTCGCCGAGAACGGCCAGCTCGGCGAAGTCCGCATCTACTGGACCACCGCGCCCTGAGCGAGCGAAAGGCGAGAACGAAAAAACACCCCGGCCTCATGGCCGGGGCGTCTCGATCAACACCGCGACTTCCGCTCGATCAGCGGGCGCCGGCCCGCTTCCCGCCCTTGCCCGCGAAGGTGGGCATCCCCTCGCCCTTCTCGAACATGTCGGCGAACTTGAAGCCCTTGCGCTTCTTCCACTGCCCGCGGTGGAACGCGTCGGAGGCCAGCAGCGGGAACAGGGCGCTGATCTCGCCGAAGACCATCTGCTCGTGCACCACATCCACCTTGCCCCAGGAACACGCCTCGCGGAGGGTCGATCCCGAGAGCGCGCCGTCGCGGCTGTCGGCGACGGTCATCTGGATCGCGTACTTGTGCATCCCGATGTCGCCGCGGGCCTTGCCGCCCTTGCGTTCGTTCAGCAGTTCGGCGGCGACGACGATGTCCTGGGCGAAGTTCTTGGGCACGCCGCCGCCCATCATCAGGAGGCCCGTGTCCTTGCACGCGAGCTTGATGTCGGTCAGTTCGCGGAAGTCCTTGCCCGAGTCGATGGCGACCTGGCCGCGGCCCTCCTCGATGGCCTCGGTCTGCTGCAGCACGATGCCGAAGCCCGCCGAGCAGTCGCTGAACGCCGGGACGAAGATCGGGACGCGCTTGGTGTAGCACGACTTCACGATGCTCTCGTTCTTGGCGTACTTCGAGTTGTTGGCCAGGTACGCGCCCATCGCCTCGATGAACTCCCGGCTGCTGTACGCGCCGGGGGCGAAGGAGTTAAAGATCTCGTACGTGGCGTGGTCGCAGGCGCGGAGGTCGTCCTCGTCGATGTAGGTGTCGTAGATGCGGTCGATCATCATGTTCCGCAGCGTCATGTCGTCGACGGGCGGGGCCTCGGGGCTGCCGGGCGCGATGTAGTGCTTGAACCCCAGGCCCTCGAAGAAGTCCTGGTCCACGATATTCGCGCCGGTCGACACGATCGCATCGATCATGTTGTTCTCGACCATCGTGATGATGGCCTTCTTCAGGCCCGCGCTGATGAGGCTGCCCGCGAGCGTGAGGATCACGCCGCAGTCCTTGTCCTTCAGCATCATCGAGTAGATGTCCGCCGCGTTCGCCAGTGTGCGGCTGGAGTACGCCATCTGGCGGTACGAGTCGATCACCGGGCGGGCATCGAACTTCGTGATGTCGATGTGCTTGACGGGGTTCGCAAGCAGGTCCTTCTTGGTCCAGTTCGGCATGGGCGTTCTCCTGGTGGCGCGGCTCTCTGAGCCGCGTGGTCCGCGGTCAGCGGTCTCTCGACATTGGCGAAAAGCCACGGCTCGGAGAGCCGCGCCACCATTGATTCAGGCCAAGCCCCCCTGGCCGGGTCGGGTTGAACAGGTCGCCGGGGGTGGCGGCGACGTTCCAAGTATACGCGCCCGACTCAGCCCAGCGCGTGCCGGATCGCCGCTTCCGCCAGCAGTTCCACCGGGTCAAAGACCGGTAGCGGGGAGTCCGCCGCGTCGAGCAGCAGGTACCCCTCGGAGGACGCGAAGATCACCGCATCGCAGCCCCGCGCCCCCAGCCCCTTCACCGCCTCCAGCACCCGCAGCCGCGACTCGGCACGCACCCGCCCGTACACGGCCTCGCGGAAGATGATCGAGTCGATCTCCTCCGCCTCCCGCTGCTCGGGCACCAGCAGGTGGATGCCCTTCAGGCCCAGCACCGTCTGATAGGTCGACCCGAAGGTGACGTACTTCGTCCCGATCAGCCCGACTTTCTGACACCCCGTGCCCGACACCGTGTCGGCGACCAACTGAACCATGTTCAGCCACGGGATGGGCGAGTGAGCCTCCGCCAGGTGCAGCGCGTGGTGCGCCACGTTGTCCGGCAGCACGCAGAAGTTCGCCCCCGCCTGGTGCAGCACGTGCGCCGAGTCCGCGAGCATCTGCCCGAACCGGACCCAGTCGTCCTTGTGCAGCGCGTCGAGATACGTCGAGAACGGCGCGTTGTGCAGCGAGATCGACGGGCGACGCTGCGGGTCGGGCACCTCCGCCGCCCGGCGACCGATCAGCCGATAGCACACCGACGACCCCTCCGGGCTGACCCCGACGATCCCGATGTGTTTGGTGGGCGGCATGCGGTGTGTTGAACCGTCGGCGCCCGCGCGGTCGATCGCCGGGCGTCCGGACAAGCCTGCATGGTAGCCGGACAACGACGCCGCGGTGATAGCATCGGGCATGGCAGATCCCTTCGATGTGCTGGGAATCCCCGCGCGGTTCGACCTGAGCGACCGCGACCTGCACCGCGCCTGGCTGACCAAGTCCAGGTCGCTGCACGCCGACGCCGCCCCCCCCGACATCCGGTCCCCGGTGCGAGCCCCGCGGGACCTGCGCGGGGCCCCCTTCGCCGCGTCCGTCGCGCCCACCGAGGAGCCCGACGCGGACACCCTCCGCGCCGCC
>JAFLCM010000204.1 GCA_017303565.1 Planctomycetota bacterium | reverse complement strand
CGGCCCGAACGCCCGCGCCGCTCGCCGCGTGATCCATCAGGGCAAAGGCCGACTCTCCGCCGCCACGATCCGGTGCGCCAGCGCGGGGCTGACCGCGTCGATCGCGTCGATCGCCCGGTAGTACCACGGCACGCAGACCTGCAGCCGCGGCCGCTCCAACAGGTTCACCGCCGCCCGCGCCACCCGTTCCGGCGCGATCGCCCGCTTGGCCACCCGCTTCCACAAGGGCGCGAACGACGACGCCTCGAAGTACGAAGTCCGCACGATCCCCGGGTTCACGAAGGAAAAATGCACGCCGCTGGCGCGCGCAGGGTGCTCCGCCGCCAGCCCCTGCGTCACGCTCACCAGCGCCGCCTTGCTCGCGGCGTAGCCCGCGTGCCCCCACGGCCCGACCTTGGTGCTCATCGACGCGGTGTTGATGACGTGCCCCTTCCGGCGCTCCAGCATCCCGGGCAGGACCGCTCGCGTCATCTCCACCGCCGCGAGGTAGTTCACCCTCCACAGCCGCTCGTGCAGGTCCGTGGGCTGCTCCAGGAACGGCCCGTAGAAGCCGAAGCCCGCGTTGTTGAACAGCGCCCGCGGAACAAGCCCGTTCGCGGCGAGAAACCCCCGCACGGTGTCCACGATCGCGCCGGTCTCGCACAGGTCCATCGTCAGGATCGCGCTCGGCGCGGACGCCCGCAGTTCAGACGCCAGCGCCTCCAGCAGCGCCGTGCGCCGTGCGATGAGCAGCGTGGCCCAGCCCCGCCGCGCCAACTCCAGCGCGATCGACCGCCCCATCCCGCTCGACGCCCCCGTGACGATCGCCAGCGGGGGGACGGAATCGCTCGATCTTGCTGCCTCCGGCATCGCCATGGCCCGACTGTACCGCGTCGGCGTCGCCCGAGGTCGGGCCCCGGCGGACCCGTGGAGAAGGCGGAACCGGTACGCTCCCGATCCGCGGGCCGGCGCGATCGACGCCGCCCCGCTACCGACGCCCCGCCTCGATCGAAGGAGCAGCCCATGACGGCCCTGCGGATCCTGTTGATCGCCATCGTCGCCGCGGGCTTCGCGCGGCCGGTTGGCGCGGGCGAATCGATGGGCCACTCTCGGCACGGCAGCGCGTTCGACACCGGCCTTCGCCAGAAGCCCTGGCCGATGGCCGGCATCGGGGAAGCGCCCTTCCCCATCACCACGAAGTCGCCGGAGGTGCAGAAGTGGTTCGACCAGGGCAACGCGCTGCTCCACTCGTTCTGGTATGAGGAGGCGGAGCGGACCTTCCGCTGGTGCCTCAAACTCGACCCGGACTGCGCCATGGCCTACTGGGGACTGGCCCGCTGCGGGATCAACTGGTCCACCGGTCTCACCGATCACCCAGACGTCAAGCGCTACCGCGACTTCCTGAAAGAGGCCGTCCGGCGCAAGAGCAACGTGAGCGATCGTGAGCGCCGCTACATCGAAGCCTGGGACGCGGCGATAAGCGCCGAGACCGCGGGCCGAGTGAAGGCCCTGAACCAGAGACTGCTCGAACTGGTCGTCGCGTACCCCGAGGACATCGAGGCCCGGACGCTGCTCGCGCTCTTCTCGATCGAGGCGGGCAACACCCTCGGCGTCGAGATGATCGTCCGCGACATCCTCGCCAAGGACCCGGACCATCCCGGCGCCCACCACGTCCGCATCCACAACTGGGACACCACCCTCGCGGAGCAGGCGATCGCCAGCTGCGAGGCCTACGGCGGGATCGCGCCGGGCATCGGACACGCCAACCACATGCCCGGCCACAACTACTCCAAGATCGGCATGTGGCACGAGGCGGCCCGCTCGATGGACGCCGCCACCCGCGTCGAACTGCGCTACATGAACGAGCGCCTCGCCCTGCCGTTCGAGACGTGGAACTTCGCCCACAACCGCAACTACCTCTGCTACATCCAGGAGCAGCTGGGCATGGCCGACGCCTCGCTCCGCGGATCGGCGGACCTCCTGGCCGCGCCGCGAGACCCCGAGCGGAACAAGCAGCGCGAGTACGGGAGTTTCGACCAGGGCATGACCGCGCGCCTCCGCGCCCTGATCAAGTTCGAGCGCTGGGACGAGGTCCTCAGGCCGGGCGCGATCGCGTGGCGCGACGACGAGGACGAGAAGGCCCTCCGCGCTTTCGCCGAGACGCTCGCGTACGTCGGCCAGGGCAAGACCACCGACGCCCGGGCCCGCCTCGCGGAACTCCGCGCGTCGCTCAAGGGGCAGGCGGCCAAGGCGACCGCGGGTGCCGGTGTCGTGGACGCCGCCATGAGCGCGTCCATCGCCGACAGCGTCGGCATCCGCGCCGGCATCGCCGAGGGGCTGCTGTGCGCGGCGGAGGGAAACCTCCTGGACGCGACGCGGTTCCTGACCGAGGCCGCCGCGATCGAGCAGCGCCTCCGCGACGCCAACCTCTACGCCAACGACCCGCCGGACGACGCCTGGCCGGCGGTCAGGCTGCTCGGCGACGTGTACCTCCGCGCCGGCGAGCACCGGCTCGCGATCGAGGCGTACGAACGGACGCTCAAGGTGGAGCGCAACGACGCCTTCGCGCTCGCCGGCCTGACGCTGGCGCATTCCCGATCGGGCGACCGCGAGAAGGCGAAGGGGTTCGCGGGCCGCTTCGCCGCCGTCTGGTCGGGCTGCGACCCCGCCTTGCGCTGGAAGGCGGAAGTGGACGCGCTGGGCCTGAATGCCGCTCCGGCCGCCAGCACGCCCGTGCCGGAACGCCCCTACACCATCGACGCCCAGTCAGACCTGGGCCCCTTGGATTGGGAGCCCTTCGCCGCCCCGTCGCTGGAATGCGTCGATCCCGACGGGAAGCCCGTCCGGCTGAAGGACTTTCTCGGCAGGAACGTGCTGCTCGTTTTCTACCTCGGAGAAGAGTGCGCGCACTGCGTCGAGCAGCTCGTCGCGATCAACGGACGCAGCGCGGACTGGTTGGCCGAGAACACGGTCGTCCTCGCCGTCAGCAGCAACACCGCCGAGAAGAACAAATCGTCCGAGCGCCTCGGGAAACTCGAGGTGAAGCTCCTTTCCGACCGCGACCACGAGAACGCCCGGCGCTTCACCTCGTACGACGACTTCGAGGAGATCGAACTGCACTCGACGATCCTCATCGACGCCAAGGGCCGTGTGCACTGGAACCGCACCGGCGGCGACCCGTTCATGGACATGGACTTCCTGAAGCAGTCGCTCAAGCGGATGAATGGGCGCGACACACCCGCCCAGGCGGCGAAGTGATCGCCGCCGGGCCCCGCCGCCGCGCCCCGGGCGGGGTCGGATCGACGCACGCCGGTTCTCGGTCCCCGAGTTGTCAGGGTTTCCCCGCTTCACAAGTCGCCACCCTCGAACCCACGCCGCGTGCATCGGAAGATGCCAACGGAGCGAAAGCAATGATGATGGCGAACACCCAGCCCATCCGCCTGTTCATCGACGGGGCCTGCCCCATGTGCCGGCGCGAGGGCGCGATGATCCGCCGCCTCGACAAGGGCCGCGGCCTCGTCGCGCTGGTGGACATCGCCGACCCCGAGTTCGATGCCGGGCAGTTCGGACGCACCCGCGAGGCGTTCATGGGCGCGATCCACGCCGCCATGCCCGACGGCAGGATCGTCACCGGCCTCGAGGCGTTCCGACGCGTCTACCGCGCCCTCAGCCCCGCGTGGGGAGCGCTCTGGGCCCCGACCGGCTGGCCGGTGCTGCGGGTGCTCTTCGACGCGCTCTACCGCGTGTTCGCACGCCACCGCGTGCGGATCGGTTCGCTGTTCGGCGGCCACCGCGAGGCGTGCGCCTCGGGCACGTGCCGCGTGGGCTGAGGCCGCGGGTGTCCGCATCCCATCGGTTCGGGACCAGTGGAGCATGGCGCGAAGGCGAATACTCCGGGCCGTCCACCATGGCCGGCGGTGACACCCGGACCCCGAGCCAGAAAGCCGACCACGATGAACTGCCCCGCCTGCTCGAAACCCCTGCAGATGACCGAACGCCAGGGCGTCGAGATTGACTACTGCCCGCAGTGCCGCGGCGTGTGGCTCGACCGCGGCGAACTCGACAAGATCATCGAGCGCAGCGCCCAGGTCCGTCGCGATGATGACGACGACGACGACCGCCGTCGATACCCCGCCCCCGGCCCTTCCGGCGGCGGGTACCACCACTCGGGCGGCTCTTACCACAAGCCCTACAAGAAGAAGTCGCTGCTGGGCGAGATCTTCGATTTCTGAAGCCCGCCGCCGCCGCTGACCCGCCGATTCGGCCCCGACTGGTTTGCTCCCTACCCTTGTCCCCATGGCCTCGGGCAAGGACAAGAAGAGCATGGAGCCGGAGATCGTCAACCGGCGCGCCACCCACGAGTACTTCATCTCGGACAAACTCGAGGTGGGGATCGTTCTCGTCGGCACCGAGGTCAAGAGCATCCGCGCCGGCAAGGTCTCCCTCGCCGAGGGCTACGTGAAGGCCGACGCCAACCCGCCGAAACTGCTCCTCCACGGCCTGCACATCGACGAGTACACCGCCGCCGGCGGGGGTGCGCTCCAGCACCGCCCCACCCGCACCCGCGTGCTCCTCGCCCACGCCCGCGAGATCCGCAAACTCCACGACAAGGCCCAGATCAAGGGCTTCACCCTCGTCCCCCTGAAGATGTACTTCAAGAACGGGCGCGTGAAGGTCCTCATCGGCGTCGGGCAGGGCAAGAAGTCCTTCGACAAGCGCGACGACCTCAAGCAGAAGTCCGCCCAGCGCGACATCCAGCGCGCCATGTCGCGCCGACTCTGATCCGAAGGTCCGATCGCCTCAGTGACCCTGCCGCACCGACGGCGAGGGGCGGTGCCACAGCGTGTACGCACGCTCCTTGTGCTGGCTCAGGTCCATGCCCAGGTGCTCCTCGTGCTCGTCGGCCCGCAGCGGCGTGAACACGTTGATCGCCGCCAGCAGCCCCCACGTCCCCAGCCCGCAGAAAAGCATCGTCGCGACCACCGCCAGCGCCTGCTTGCCCACCAGCGCCCACGAGCCCTCGACGATCAGGCCGCCCGACGCCCCCAGCGACAACGCCGGGATGGCGCTGTTGATCCGCGGGTCGGCGAACACACCCGTCAGCAGCGCCCCCGCGATGCCGCCCACCAGGTGAACGCCCACCACGTCGAGCGCATCGTCGTAGCCCAGGCGGTTCTTCAGTTCCACCGCGGCGTGGCACAGCGCCCCGCCCGCCGCCCCGATGATCAGCGCCGCCCACGGCGCCACGAACCCCGCCGCCGGC
>JAFLCM010000203.1 GCA_017303565.1 Planctomycetota bacterium | reverse complement strand
GGGCGAGCGGCGCGAGGCGGTTCACGAGCGAGCGCGGCGCGAGGGATCGTTGCATGAACCGGACCTCTCTCTAAAGGAATGTCTCTCAAGGAATGGGTGCGCCGTGGTTCGCGCACGCGGCGGAGCGGATCGAGCCTGTGCGGGCGCGGCCCGCTGCCTATCGACCGTACTTGGACGCGGGGCGAGCGCCAAGAGTGGCGGCGGAATCATCCCGAAAAGAGCCGGGATTCTCCCTCAAACGATCGTTTTATCGGGTTCTACGGGCGAGGTGAAACGCTCAACCGCCGAGTTTGTCCACGCGCCGGTTCTGGAGCTGGTCCTTGGCGTGCTCGAAGAACATCTGGCCGAGGCGGAGGCCGGCCTCCTTGGCGAGGGCCCGCTCGAGCACCGGGCGGTCGCCGGACTTGAAGCCCGCCTCGGCGGGGAGCGAGGTGACCATGACTTGCCCGCCTTCTTCGGGCCAGAGGCGTTGGTTCGCGAGCGTGTCGAAGATGCTCACGCTCAGGGCAACCGACGGGGCGACGCCCTCCGGGCCGAGAGCGAAGCGCCAGTCGGTGACCTCGGCGTAGACGACCACCTCGGCGCCGACGCGGCGCCCGACGTCGACGATGCTCAGCGTCTGGCTGGCGGCGCTGCTGGTGGCGGCGGAGAGGGCGCTGCGAGAGCCGATGAGTTTCCCGTTCTCGATCGCCTTGGCCTTCAGCAGCGTCTCGTCGGCGGTCTGGCCGATGAGCAGGCGGAGTTCGCGGCGGGGGACGCGGCTGCGCGGGTCGTCGATGAGGATCACGGTGGGTCGCGAGCCGTCGATCTCGTAAAGAGCGGGGATCTTGGGCGGGCCGGTGATGGCGTACATGACCGGGACGCCGATGTTGCAGCCCGCGAGCAGCAGAGCGCCCGCGCCCAGGAGCGCGAGGCGGGTTCGACGGATGACCTTCTTGCTCACGCGCGGCTCCGATCAGTACTTGATCATGTTCGGCTCTTCGTGCTTGAAGAACAGCCAGGCCACGCGGTCGCTGAAGCGTTCTTCAAGGTTGGCCGAGACGGTGGCCCGGTTGATCGCGGAGGTGGTGACGCCCGACTCGTCGGGGAAGGTCACGCGGATCTCTTTGGTGAAGACGAACTCGTCGGGGTTGATCTCGTCGGCCTCGACGACGCCGACCTTGCCCACGACCGCGCCGCTCCAGAGGTATGCGTTGCCCGGCTCGCTCAGGCGGTACTCCTGCAGGTCGATGACGATCAGGCGGTCCACGCCGAACTCGTCGGCGAGTTTCCCGTAGGACCAGGTGGACCAGCGGGGCTTGCTGTACTGCAGCTCCATCACCTTGGTGCCGGGGACGAAGCCGGCGGCGCCGTGCAAGTCCTTGTTCTGGACGAGTTTGCGGGTGATCGCGTTGGTGATCCGCGTCACGGCCCTAGGGTCGTTGCCCTGCATCACGCGATCGGCGGCGATCACAACCGCGAAGGTCTTGCCATGAAGCCGCTCGTACTCGGGGTAGACCGTCTTGGTCCCGGTCTTCTCGAACGTGTCGGCCATGACGCCGGCGAGCGCGACGGCCTGGCACCCCGCGCACGCCAGCGCCGACGCCGCGAGCAGCCCCCCCCCCACCACCTTCATGAACCGCCTTCGGCGATCGATCAACCGGCACCTCGTGTTTGGCAACGTCCGACCAGCCCTCTCCGACGCCCCGGGAGCGGAGCGGTTCCGCCCGGGCGCGGCCCGAACGGGCTATCCCTGCCACACCGCCATCTTATAGAGCCATGAGCCGACCAGCGCCGCCCCGAGCAGCCACCACACCCAGGGCTTCATGATCCCGGAAACCACGCTCCCGACCCGCGAGCCGAAGACCGCCGCGTGCAGGGCTATCCAGAACCCCGCCGCGGTCACCAGGCTCAGCAGCGCCCCCATGGGCTGGGTGCGGGCGGCGGAGAGCAGGTCGGCGTGGGCGGCGTGGGCGAAGGCGGTGGTCATGCCGCAGGTGGGGCAGGGCTTCCCGGTCAGTTGCACCCAGGAGCAGGCGACCAGGCCCAACTGTTCGTGGGTGCCGTGGCCTCGGGCCGACGGGGTCATCCACGCGGAAGCGAACAGGACCGCGAGCAGGGCCACGGCCAGGACGCCCGACCAGAAGCGTGGCGCGAACGAGAGACGCCGCGGCCCTGAGCGGGATGTCTTGGCGAGCGCGGTCACGGGCGGAAGGGTACGCCCGGGGGTCGTCGGCGGGCGTCAGAAGCCGCCGCCGGGACGGCGCGGGAACTTGATGTACGGCAAGCGGAGTTTCTGGGTAATCCGGACCTTGTCGGCGCGCTTGACGTCGCCGAACTGCTGGAAGCCGCGAGCGCCGTAGAACGAAACGGAGTCGTCCTGTTCGATGCCATCGCCCGAGACGCCAACGGCGCCCACGAGCGCGCCGTTCTTGTAGAGCGGGACCGCGCCGGGGAAGATCTGCAGGCCGTTCTGAAGCGGGAACGAGGCGGTGACCGGGCCGCCGCCGATCAGGCCCCGGTTGAAGAGCCGCACGGCGTCGGCCTCGCTCACGCTGAGGAACTCGAAGGCATAGCGGAAGATGTTGGGCATGATGAGCTGCGTCTGCAGGCCGGTGTTGAAGGGGCTGAAGACGTCCGGCGCGAGGGCGCTGAAGGGCCCGGGGTTGGAGAAGTCGATGCCGTCCGGCAGCGAGGGGCGGGCGACAAAGCCGATGGCGCGCTCGGAGAGTGCGACTCCGCCGTCGAGCGGCAGCCCGATCGCGAGGGACGCGTCGGCGTACTTGGCGTAGATGCCCCCCTCGGCGGTGCGGAGGATGGAGCCGGCGTCGGTCCGCGAGAGGAACGCGGCGCTGCGGGCCTTCTGCAGCGACACGTCGAAGCCGAACACCGGGGCATCGGGCGTGCGGAAGACCCCGAGCAGGTTGCCCTGCACGTCGCAGACGCTGACGGTCACCTGCGATACCTGCGGGCGGTCGCGGCGGATGGCGGCGCGGAGGCGCGAGTTCTCGCGGTGCGCCTGCGTCAGGACGGTCTGCACCTCGGCGGGCGAGAGCACCACGTTGCCGCCGGCGTCGACGCCGCCGCGCGTGAGGCTGGTGGCGTTCACGCCCGTGAGCGAGAAGAGGTTCGCGGCGCTGGCGGGGTTGGCGACCGTGATCCGCTGCAACTGGCGGGTGAGTTCGGAGACGCCGACCACGGTGGCGTTCGGCCCGGCACGCCCGGTGGTGAGCACGAACTCAGGGGTGACGATCTCGACGGGGGCAGCGCCGATGGCGGCGGTGGCGACCGCCATGCGGAACTGGCGGCCGCGGGTGGAGTTCTGGGCGATGAGCGTGTCGTCTGCGGTGCCCGCGGTGCCGGCGTTGTCGTAGACCAACACCGGGACGGGCTGGCTGATGGAGCCCTCGTTCGGCCCGTTGTTGGAGATATCCGCGATGAGCGTGGAGCCGGAGCCGTCGAGCGCGACGGTGACAAGTTCACGCTTGGCGCTGAGCACGCCCTGGGGCCCCGCCCGCACGGCGAACAGCCCGGCCTCGCCGAACGCGAACGAGTCGATGGTCGTCGTCGAGACCGGCGTGAGGTTGGTGGCGGCGACCGAGGCCGCGCCGAACTGCGTGGTGTCGAACCTGACGAGGTTGCCCGAGCGTTCGCTGATCCCCACCAGGAACGCGCCGAGGCCGGTGCGGATCACCTGCGCGTCCTTCAGCGCGATCGAATCGCCCACGGAGCCGAGCAGCGTCGAGCCGGTCGCCGCGCCGGTGGCGGCGCTCACGACGTGCAACTGCCCGGTCTGCCCGTTGGAGACGTAGATCAGGTCGTCGGCGGCATCGGCGGTGGCGCGGTCGTCGAGCGCGATGGACGCGACGCGGTGCCCGGCGGGCAGTTGGCCCGCGCCGACTCCTGTGATCGTCACGGGGACGGTGGTCGCGCCGGTGGCGATGTCGATCCGCGAGAGGGTGCGCTGCAGGGCCGCGGTGGGCTGGACGACAAAGGCGTCGCCGCCGCGGACCGCGTAGCCCTCGACATAGCCCTGCTGGAAGCCGAAGACGGTGTCGCCGGGGATGGCGCCGAGCGTGGCGTTCGTGAAGATGGTGGCGGGGCTTTCGGCCGGGGCGGCGAGCACGCGCAGCTGGCCGCCGGCGACGAGCGCGTCGAAATCAGGGATGGAACCGAGGTCCGCGAGGGAAGGAATCCCGGTGTTCATGAAGGCGAAGCGGATCCCGCCGACGAGGATGTTGTCCGCCCGGATGTTGGACGGCGGGGCGAAGCCGGTGAGCGCTGCGGCGGCGACGAACTCTTCCTCGGAGAACGCGCTCTGCCCGGGACGGCTGGGCGGGGCACCATACACCCCATCGAACTCGACGCCGACGCCCGCGACCACCTGCCCGTTGCGGTAGAGCGGCAGGCCGCCGGGGTCGCCCGCGAGGCCGATGGGCAGGCGCATCAGGTCGCTGGTGGGCAGGCTCGAGAGCTGTACGCCGAACAGCGGCCCGCCCGGCTGGTTGCGGACGTTGCCGGGGAAGTTCTTCTGGATGATGAAACCGGCGGTGCGGGTGCTGAAGGCGTTGCCGCTGGTGGAAAGGAACGCGGCGGTGCCGGCCTTGCTCCCGGCGAAGATGCTGGCTGGGAGCGAGATGCCCTCCAGCCCGCCGACGCCGCCCTCGCCGATGGTGGACTGGACCTGCGCGGGGCGGAGAGCGGCCTCGTTCATGCGGACCATGGTGAGGATGTTGCCCTCGCGGTCGACGAGCGCGATGGTGGCGTTGACGCCGACCTGACGGGCGCACGCGATCACTTGGCTCACAACGCCCTTGATCTCGGCGAGCGAGAGCGCGGTGCCCGGGCCGGGAAGGGCGCTGAGCAGTTCGCGTGCTTCGAGCGGCTCGAGCCGCGGCGGACGAGGGGCACGGGCTGGCGACGTCGGGCCGGAGCGCATGGGCATATCGCACCTCGCAGCCGCCTGAGCGGCTCCACGGGAAAACGCCCCGGCGAAGGGGCACGGGTTCGAGATTCACCGAAGGGATGGTTGGCGTCAAGCGGCGCATTCCCGGGGTGTCTCGCGGTTGAGACTGCGGCTCAACGACGACGTGTCCGGGTTTCGCGCTTTGCGTCGGTGCGCGCGGAGTCGTAGATTCGTCGCGCGTTCGCCGTCAAACTCTCTTCAGCGTGGAGGGCGCCCCGTCGTGGATCAACGAGCCCGTCTCAATGCCGCTGCGCTCGCGGTCCTGGCCGGTGCGGCGCTCAGCCTGAGCGCCCATGCG
>JAFLCM010000202.1 GCA_017303565.1 Planctomycetota bacterium | reverse complement strand
GTCTCCCCGGACAGCATCACCGCGTCGGCGCCGTCGAGGATCGCGTTGGCGACGTCGCTCACCTCCGCCCGAGTCGCCGAGGCGTTCTCGATCATCGACTCCAGCATCTGCGTGGCGACGATGCACGGCTTGCCGAAGTCGTGGGCCCGGGCCACCAAACGCTTCTGCACCACCGGCACCTGGGCCAGGTCCATCTCCACCCCCAGGTCGCCGCGGGCCACCATGATCCCCGCCGCGTGCATCAGGACCTCGTCGATGTTCGCCACGCCCTGCGGCGTCTCGATTTTCGCGATCACCGGCACCCCGCCGCCGGTGGTGTTCGAATCGTGGGCCTCGAGCCGCAGCCCGGCCAGCCGCCGGTTCAGTTCCGCGACGTCCTTCCCCGCCCGCACGAACGAAAGCGCCAGGAAGTCGATCTCGTGCTCGACCGCCCACTTGGCGCACGCCCAGTCGCGGTCGCTCAGCGCCGGCACGCTCAGCGTGCTCTCGGGCAGGTTGATGCCCTTCTTGCTGGTGATCAGCCCGCCGGTCTTCACGACGCAGCGGAGTTCGCCGTTGCCGCTGTCGACCGCGAGCATGCGGATGGCGCCGTCGTTGATGAGAACGCGCTGCCCCGGCTGCACCTCGTTGACCATCGCGGGGTAGGTCGTGGGCAGGACCGGCACGCCGTCCTGCACCGAGAACGCCGTCGCCGCGGCGCTGATGACGACCTCCTGCCCCATCGCAACGTCGTACCCGCCCTCGGGCATCACGCCGACGCGGATCTTCGGCCCCTGCAGGTCGCCCAGGACCGCCAGGGGGCGATCCAGCGCTCGGGACACGTTCCGCACCGCGTTCAGACGCTTGAGGTGCGAATCGAAGTCGCCGTGCGAGAAGTTCAGGCGGAACAGCGACGCCCCCGCCTCGACGAGTTTGGCCAGCACCCTCTCGTCCTCGCTCGCCGGTCCGAGCGTGGCGAGGATCTTGGTGAGCGACGGACGCGAGCGCAGGGCGTCGTGGGGCATGGCGGAAGGGTACGCGAAGCGGCGCTCGCCATTCACTGTCCCGCAGCGAGGTCTTCGATCACGCCCGCCAGAGCGTCAACGGTCCGCGCCATCCGGTCGTAGTCCAGCGTGCCCGGCGTATCCGTGGGCTTGTGATAGTTGGGGTTCCGGTATGTGGCGGTGCACGTGACCATGATCGCCTCGTAGCCCGCCTGCCAGAACGACCAATGGTCCGACCAGTCAACGCCAGGGACAAAGCCTGGTGCGGCGGCGCCTTCGGACGCCACCGTCGCTCGCGACCGGAAACCGCCGATCACCCGGTGCACGAGCCCCCGCGATTCCAGGTTCCCCACGAACGCGACGAAGTTGCCCCGGTCCGGGTAGAACCAACCCAGCCCCGGGGGGTAGGGCTGCGAGCCCGGCGCATCGCTGAAGTAACCGATCGACTCCAGTACGACGGCGGCAGTGATGTCATCACCCCGATCGCGGCACCGCTTCGCGTACACCAGGGAGCCCATCGTCGCCTTCTGAAAGTGCGGCGGTTCCTCGTTCACGAAGAACACGAACCGCAGCGTCCGCGCCCGCGGCGACCCCGCGAAGCGGCGCGCCAGTTCCAGCACCCCCGCAACCCCGCTGGCGTTGTCGTCCGCGCCGGGCGTGAGGTAGTAGCTGTCGTAGTGAGCGCCGATGACGATCACCTCTGGCGTGCGCTCGGTGCCCGGAAGCGTGACTTCGAGATTCGGCGTCGGCGTCTCGCCCGCTTCCGGGTCGCCCGAGTTCGCCACCCACACCTGCGCGACTTCCGCGTAGCCCATCGCTTTCAGCTCATCCATCAGCCACGCCACAGAATCGCCGAGCCGTCGCGGCTGCATGAACGACCGGACCCCGACGCCCGATGCCAAGCGCTCAACGTCCGAGCGCAGGCGGTCGCGCAGTTCGATTTGCTGCTCGGTGAGCGGCGGCGCCTCGCCCGTAAAGCTCCTGCCCGGCATGCGAAACATCCACCACCAACTGCCTGCGCCGACCACGAACGCCAGCAGCCCCGCCACGCCGAGCCGCTTGACCGCGCCGCGGGTCAGCAGGCGGATTCGAGGTCGCCTTGCGCCCGACGCTCCGGCCGCTTCGGCGGCGTCTTTGGGTGACGTGTCCATGTGATCTTCTGTACGGGCGATCCCGGAGCCGGTTCGCGTTCATCGGGCAGGGTACATTCCTCACCATGCCCCGCACCCTCTCCGCCGCGCTCTCTGCGAGCCTCCTCGCCCTCGCCGCCGCCCCCGCTTTCGCCTGGGACGCTCACGGGCACCGCGTGATCACGTACCTCGCGCTCGACGGACTGCCCTTCGCCGACAAGCCCGCCAAAGGCGACGCTGCGCCCGCCCCGATCGTTACGGTCCCCCTGTGGCTCAGCAGCCCGGAGATCAAAGACGCCGTCGCGTACCAGTGCGCCGAGCCCGACCGCATCCGCGCTCAGCCCACACCGAGCCTCGTGCACGTCAACGGCCCCGACCACTACCTCGACCTCGACATGCTTCCGCGCTGGGGCATGACGATCGACACCATGCCCACGCTCCGCCACCGCTTCATCAAGGAGCTGACGCTGGCCCGCCCGAAGTTCCCGCAGAACTTCACCGACTACGACCCCGCCAAGGACGCCGCCAACGAGAACGAGTGGCCGGGCCTGGGCGCTCAGGCGGTGATGGAGGCCTACGCGGGCCTCCAGGCCTCGTTCCGCACGCTGAAGATCATCGAGATCGCCGGCGCGGAGGGCCGCGACCTGCAGATCGCCCAGGGCCGCCAGAACGCCGTTTTCTACATGGGCCGCCTCTCGCACTTCGTCGGCGACCTCGCCCAGCCCCTGCACACCACCATCCACCACCACGGGTGGGTCCGCGATGTGGCCACCTTCCCCGACCCCGCCACGCTACCGAGCACGTGGAACCCGAACGACTACACCACCGAGTACGCTTTCCACGCGTACATCGACGGCACGATCCTGATCCACCACCAACTGACGGTCGAGTCCCTCACGCCCACCCAGAAGCACGAGCGCACCGTCAACGACATGGACCCGTGGGGCGATGTGCTCGCCCACATCAAGCGCTCCTTCGCGCAGGTCGAGCCGCTGTACCGCATGCACAAGGACGACACGCTCCGCGGTCCCGAGGGCAAGGCGTTCATCTCCGAGCGCCTCCACGACGGCGCCGACATGCTCCGCGCTTTGATCGTCGCCGCCTGGACCAGCAGCGACCCCGTCAAGCGCGACCTCGACTACTTCACCAGCGGCACGCCCGCCGCGGGACAGCCCAGCCTCCCGGAGATGAACACCCGGCGCATCCCCGCCCGCACCGGCACCGAGGCCGAACAGGCACGCAAGGAAGCCGAGGAACGCCGAAAGGCCCGATCGGGCGGCGGCGCCGGAAAGACCCCGCCCCCCGCGCCCACGCCCACCCCCGCGCCCCAGCCCTGACCGCAAACACCTGCGCCGCGCGTAGGATATCCAAACATCATCCGAACATTCGGCATCGACGCGGCGCTCCCGCCGCCGTGCCCCGCTATCATCTCCGCCCCATTTCACCCGCGAAAGCGCTTTACCCGCACGCCGCGGCAGCCTTCGGCGAGGATCATCCACCCATGGCCACCCGTGTCATCCAGTTCCGCGAAGCCCTCCGTGAAGCCATGACCGAGGAGATGCGCCGCGACCCGCGCATCTTCCTCATGGGCGAGGAAGTGGCCCAGTACAACGGCGCGTACAAGGTCAGCCAGGGCATGCTCGAGGAGTTCGGGCCCCAGCGCATCATCGACGCCCCCATCTCCGAGAACGGCTTCGCCGGCCTCGGCATCGGCGCCGCCATGTACGGCCTGCGGCCCATCATCGAGTTCATGTCCTGGTCGTTCTCCCTCGTCGCCGCCGACCAGATCCTCAACAACGCCGCCAAGATGCTCTACATGTCCGGCGGGCAGTGGGGCTGCCCCATCGTCTTCCGCGGCAACAACGGCGCCGGCGGCCAGCTCGGCTCCACCCACTCGTGGTGCGTCGAGGCCCTCTATTCCAACGTCCCCGGCCTCAAGATCGCCATCCCCTCCTGCCCGTACGACGCCAAGGGCCTCCTGAAGACCGCCATCCGCGACCCCGACCCCGTGTTCTTCCTCGAGTCCGAGCGCATGCTCGGCGACAAGGGTGAGGTCCCCGAAGAGGAGTACACCATCCCATTCGGCCAGGCCATCCTCCGGCGCGAAGGCTCCGACGTCACGCTGGTCTCGTTCGGCCGCCCCGTGAACTTCTGCATGGAAGCCGCCGACGAGTTGCTGCAAGACGGCATCGCCTGCGACGTCCTCGACATGCGGACCGTCCGCCCCCTCGACATCGACGCGATCATCGCCAGCGTCAAGAAGACCAACCGCCTCGTGGTGGTCGACCAGTCGTGGCCGTTTGCGAGCGTGGCGACCGAGGTGATCACCCAGACCATCGAACGCGCCTTCGACCACCTCGACCACGAGCCGGTCCGCGTGAACACCGACGACGTCCCGACGCCGTACGCGAAGAATCTGGAGATGGAGTATCTGCCGAACAAGGGAAAAATCATCGCGGCCGTGAAGAGTGTTGTCGGGACGACGGTTTGAACGAGCAAGCGCATCCCATGGCCGACTCCGGCATCCCCAACTCCGCGCCAGTCGCTCACAGATCATCCGCAAGGGCGCGTCGCATCATCGCGGTCTGGACGACCGGCGCGACTGTGACGGGCTTCATCGCCGGCTTCTTCGCGGGTTCAGCGATTGACCGCAACACGATTGGAACGGGCGTGCTCGCCAGCCCGATCCTGGGCGGGCTACTTCTCGGAACGCTCGGCTACAGTTTGGGGTGCCGCCGGGTCGTTTCACTCGGATTGCGTCCCGCTTCGGAGGAACATGGATCGAGAAGTGCGCCTGGCGAATCGAAACAGCAGACTGAATCTGAAACGGGAGCATGAACCATGGACCTCGCAACGGTTCGCCAAATCGTGAACGCAAGCCCGCACGGGGTTGTGATCCGCATGGTTGACGGGACGAGACTCCGCCTGCCGCACCGCGAATGTGTCACGCTCGGCCCGCCCCTAGAGGATCGGCCGCCCGATGCCCCGCACCGCAACATGTTTGTCGCGGCGGACGACGAAGGGTTCCATTTCATCGATGCCGGCGATGTGGCCAATGTCGGCACGGATACCCTCACCGGTGTATTCGCCGTCGTGGGGTCGGCCTTCAACGACATCCTGCGTGGCAGCAACACCAC
>JAFLCM010000201.1 GCA_017303565.1 Planctomycetota bacterium | reverse complement strand
CGCCCGCCCGCGCGGGACGCGCTGCCAGGTGCGGGGGTCCTCGCGGACGAACCCGCGCCCGCACTCGGGGCACACCGGGGCGATCGGGGCCTCCGGGTGCAGCGACCGCGCCTCGGGGGTCACACCCGAGAGGTCGTAGCAGCAGCCCTTGCAGAACATGGTCCCGGTCACGCGGGCATGGTAAGCGGGGGGGCCTCCCGCCGAAGGGCGTGTATTCTCGACCCATGCGCTTCGAACTCGTGGACCAGGTCATCGAGCGGTCGGAAGGGCGGATCGTCACGGTCAAGCACGTGACGAGCGCCGAGGAGTACCTCGCCGACCACTTCCCCTCGTTCCCGGTGCTGCCGGGGGTGCTGATGATCGAGAGCATGGTGCAGGCGGCGCGGCGGCTGGCGACGGCGATCGATCCCGCCAAGAGTCGTCATGTACTCGCCTCGGTCAAGGCGTTGAAGTACGGGCATCTGGTCCGCCCGGGCGACACGCTGCAGGTGGAGGTGACGCTGGAGAAGGCCGACTCCGAAGGGCGGCTGGAGTTCAAGGGACTGGGGACGGTCATCCGGCAGGGCGCATCCGGGGGGTCGGGCGACGCCCCTACCGCGGTCTCAGGAAAGTTCTCGCTCCGCCCGCTGAACCCGGCGTGAGGGACACAAGCACCACTTGCCTCAGGCATCCGATCCTCCGATCATGCGGACCGGCCCGGGTTCGACCCACCGGCCCGCACTTGACCCACCGGCCCGCACCTGACCCACCGGCCCGCACCTGACCCACCGGCCCGCGCCCGACCCCGCCGCTCCCGGCCCGAAAGGAAACCGAATGACTCGCGACGAGATTTTCGCCAAGATCAAGGACGTGCTGACCGACGCGCTGGGCGTGGACGACGACGAGGTGACCGGCTCGGCGCGGCTGCAGGCGGACCTGGGCGCGGAGTCGATCGACTACCTCGACATCTCCTTCAAACTGGAGCAGGCTTTCGGCATCAAGATCGGGCAGGGGGAGCTCTTCCCCGACGGGAGCGCCCAGAACGCCGGCTTCGTGAAGGACGGGCGGATCACGCCCGATGGCATCGACCTGCTCAAGAAGAAACTCCCGCACGTCGACTTCGCGGCGTGGGAGAAGGACCCGCAGATCTCCAAGGTCGCCAACCTCTTCACCGTCGACGCGCTGGTGAACTTCGTGCAGCGCAAACTCGCGGCCTGAGCGCGATCCCCCACTTCTTTCAGCGAGGCACGCGATGCGCTGGATGTGGATCGATCGGGTGCTGTCGCTCGAACCGGGAAAGCGGCTGGTCGCCGTCAAGAACGTCTCGCTCGCGGAAGAGCACCTGCACGACCACTTCCCGAAGGATGACGCCCGCGCGCTGGCGGCGTGCCCGGTGATGCCCGCCAGCCTGATGATCGAGGGCATGGCCCAGAGCGCGGGCGTGCTCGTCGGGCACGCGACGAAGTTTCAGGAAAAGGTGGTCCTGGCAAAGGTCAGCCGCGCCGAGATCGAGGCGGACCCGACGCCCGGGCGGACCATCCGTTACACCGCCGAGATCGAGCGGATGGACGCAACGGGGGCCTCGACCAAGGGGGTCATCGACCTGCTGGAGCCGTTCACGGACGCGCCGGCCCGCACCATCGGGCGCGTGGACCTGATGTTCGCGTTCCTGGACCGGAACCTCGCGGGCCTCGATTTTCCAGAGCACAACTTCGTGTTCGGCGAGGGGTTCCAGACGCTGCTGCGGACCAGCGGCGTCGCCGAGCCTTGAGCGGCCGCGGCTGCGTCCCTCGAACCCGTCTCCCTCGACCCCGTCTCCTTGGACCCCAGGGGGGGGGTGGTCAGGGCTTGAGGAAGCGGATCGTCATCGGGTAGCGGTAGTACGCCCCGGCGTTGGCGGCGATCGCACCCCGGATGCACCCGACCAGACACAGAATAATTGTCAGGAAGTACAGCGGGCTGGCGATGCCCAGTGTCCCCACCGTCAGCACGCCCAGGATGACGGCGTACAGCAGCAGCGACAACTGGAAGTTCATGGCGTCGCGCCCGTGGTCGTCGAGAAAGGGCGACTGGTGGGCCTTGATCCGCCACATGACCAGTGCCGCCAACGGCCCGGCGAGGGGGATCGGGGCCGTAATCACCCCGATCATGCCCGCCAGGTGCGTGAACATCGCGTACGTCCGCTCCTCGGGCGGGGCGTCGGCGTCGACGTAGCGGTCTCGCTGGGTGGGGTCTGGCATCGTCGCGGCGGACATGATGGCGTGATTGGGGGTCCGCCGCCAGCGGTTTCATGTCCCACGCCGGGGCAGTGATCCGGGCGGTCGCCCCTCGACGCGGGGCGGGAAAACCCCGATCATGGCTGGAAGCAAGGGCAGGCCATGATCGCACCCCGGACCGACAACCCCGCCGATTCGCACCGAACGCGCGAGGACCTCCCGCCGGCGGACTTGGCGCTGGCGCTCTTGGAGGCCCTGCCGTCGCACGTCGCGGTCCTCGACGAGACGGCGACCATCGTCGCGGTGAGCGGGGCGTGGCGCCGGTTCTGGCAGAACAACGGGGGCGGGCCCTCGTCCTGCGGGGTCGGGAGCAACTACCTCGCGGTGTGCGACGCGGCGTCCAACACCAGCGCCGACGCCAGCGCGGTGGCGGAGGGGCTGCGCCGGGTGATCGCGGGCGAGCAGGCTGAGTTCTTCCACGCCTACGAGTGCCACGCGCCGGTACAGCAGCGCTGGTACCAGATGCGAATCAACCGCCTGGACTGGCCCGGGCCGGTGCGGATCTTGATCGTGCACCAGGCCATCACCGAGGTTCATCTTCTTGAAGAGGCCCGGCGCCAGCGATTGGTCGAAGCGGCGCACGTGTCGCGGCTGTGCCTGATCGGGCGGATGGCTTCGGAACTGGTCCATGAACTGACGCAGCCGTTGTCGGCGGTCGGCAACTACGCGCGGGGGTGCCAGCGCCGGCTGGAGAGCGCGACCGCGCCCGACGGCGTCAAGGAAGCGCTCACGCTCATCGTCGGCGAGGCCGGGCGGGCCGAAGAGATCGTCCGCAAGGCGCGGGGGTTCTCGGCGCGGCGCGACCCGGTGCGGGTCCCGGTGGACCTGTCCGCCCTCGTGAACAACAGCAGGGTGCTGTGGACCGAGCACGTGCGCCGCAAAGGGGCGGAGGTGCGGGTGAGGGCCGACGCACCCGTCACGATCCTCGGCGACGCCGGACAGATCGAGCAGATCGTGCTGAACGCGGTCGTGAACGCGATCGACGCGGGGGCGGGTGCCCCCGGGGGCGGCGGGGGCGGCGGGATGCCGACGGTGGAGGTTTCGGTCACGCGGCGCGGGGCGGTGGCGGAGGTGGAGGTCTCGGACAACGGGCCGGGGCTTTCGCCGGCGGTGCGGGCCAGGATCTTCCAGCCGTTCGTGACCTCGAAGTCCTCGGGCCTGGGGATGGGGCTTGTCATTTGCCGTTCCATCGCGCAGGATCACGGGGGCGACGTTTCTTTGACCGACCGAGTGGGCGGCCCCGGGGCCGTCTTCAAGTTGACCCTGCCCGCGGCCAGCCCCGAGCTGTCGCGGGGCCCGAGTTGAACCCATGGCCACCGACCGACTGATCGCGATCGTGGACGACGACCCCGGCGTGCGTCAGTCCCTCAAGTTCCTGCTCGAGAGCGTGCACATGAAGTGCCAGACGTTCGCATCGGCGGACGATCTGCTGCGCTGGCTGGGGTCGCCGCGCCCGGCGGGCACGCCCGCGACCGGGTGCGCCATCGTCGACGTGCGCATGCCGGGCATGAGCGGGCTGGAACTGCAGGTACGGCTGGCCAGGAGCGAGCCCGGCCTGCCGGTGATCATCGTGACGGGCCACGGCGACGTGCCGATGGCGGTCCGGGCCATGCGGGCCGGGGCCTTCGGTTTCCTCACCAAGCCGTACCAGGACCAGGAACTGATCGACCAGGTGAACGCGGCGCTGATGCGCGAATCGCTGACGCGCCAGCACGCCGAGTTCAGGGCGGGCGTGCTCCGCCGGCGCGAGTCGCTCACCCCCCGCGAGGCCGAGGTGATGACGCTCGTCGTCGACGGGCTGGCGAACAAGCAGATCGCGGCCCAGCTCGACGTGGCCGAGAAGACCGTCGAGACGCACCGGGCCAACGTGATGCGCAAGATGGAGGCGGAGAGCCTGGCCCATCTCGTGCGAATGGCGCTCGCGGTCGAGTAGCGGCGGCGATCAGACGAGGACGCTTTCGATCTCCCCGGCCCACGGGCGCGAAAAAGCCCAGCGCACAACCGAAGTCGAGCGCCGGGCCTCGTGGGGGTCGATGGATGCTCCGCGCGATCGTCGAGAACGCCACCCGGCGCCGGCGAGGGTCAACAGCAGGAGCGGGCGGAAGGGCGGCGGCCGGCGCGGGTTCAGCGTCCCCGCGTGACCGCTCACCGATACGAGGCGGCCGCTCCATCGGTTCCCCCGGGTCGGCTTGGAAAAACGATGTCATCCCCCCACCACCACATGGGGGAATCACCCGGTCGTTTCGTTCAGCCGTTGCATCACCGCCTGAAGGTCGGACCACACGAGGCGCCGGTTCTCCGGCGTGTACTGGCGGAGCAGGAACGCGGGGTGAAACGTCGGCATCACGGGGATGCCCTCGAACGCCTGCCACCTGCCGCGCAGCGACGTGATGCCCTGCTTCGTTTCGAGCAGGTACTGGGTGGCGGGGTTGCCCAGCGTCACGATCGCCGCGGGCGCGACGATGCGGACCTGCTCCTTCAGGTAAGGCCCGCATCGGGCCGCTTCTTCCGAGGTCGGCGTGTCGTTGTTGGGCGGGCGGGCCTTCAGCACGTTGGCGATGTAGACGCCCTCGCGCGTCAGCCCCATCGCCACGATCATCTGGTTGAGCAGTTGCCCGGCCTTGCCGACGAAGGGGATTCCGGTGCGGTCCTCATCAGCGCCGGGGGCCTCGCCGACGAACATGAGGCGTGCGCCGGGGTCGCCGTCGGAGAACACGGTCTTGGTGTGCGTCGTGGCGCGGGTGCAGTGCGGGCACTCCTTGTCGTGGCGGGCGCGGAGCGCGTCGAGCAGGGCCCGCTTGGCGTCGGAATCGCGCGACGCAACGACCACCCCGAGGCGCGAGGGCGCTTCGGATGGCGGCGGCGGCTCGTCGATCGCCGGCACGGGCACGCTCACCGGCGGCGCGCCCGAGCGGCGCGGCAGGAAGTCCACGCCCAGCAGGCGCGACGTGTGCGCGTGCTGGCGTGCGATCCGGACGAGGCGATCGGGGTCGGGCTGGGGCATCGGCCCCAGTGTACGCCCCGA
>JAFLCM010000200.1 GCA_017303565.1 Planctomycetota bacterium | reverse complement strand
TCGCGTTCCACGCGCGCACGCTGCTGGAGAAGGACGAGCTCTCGCAGTTCGGCTGTCTGCTCGACGACGCGTGGCGCCTGAAGCGCTCGCTCACCAAGACCATCAGCAACCCCGACATCGATGCGATGAACGACGCCGCGATGCGCGCCGGGGCGTGGGGCGGAAAGCTGCTGGGCGCGGGGGGCGGTGGCTTCTTGCTCGTGGCCGCGCCACCCGAGGCCCACCCGCTCCACGCACCCGGCGCCAACGCCATTGGTGAGAGAGGCCTTCCATGCCCATTGAGAAAGATGTTCTGACAACCGGCGAGGTGGCCAAGCTCTGCAACGTGGCCCCGCGCACCGTCAGCAAGTGGTTCGATTCCGGCCAGCTCAAGGGCTACCGCATCCCCGGCTCCAAGGACCGGCGGATCCCCCTCCCGAACCTCATGCTCTTCATGAAGGCCCACGGCATCCCGCTCGACGGGGTCCACTCGGGCAAGACCCGCGTCCTCGTCGTCGACGACGAGAACGACATCACCACCATCCTCCACAAGGTCCTCACCGAGCAGGCCAACTACGAGGTCAAGATCGCACGCAACGGCTTCGAGGCCGGCATGGAGTGCGAACGCTTCCGACCCCACGTCGTCCTCCTCGACATCCACCTCGGCGACTCCGACGCCACCACCGTCCCCGAGTTCATCCGAAACAACGAAGACCTCGTCATGACCCGCATCATCGCCATGAGCGGAAAACTCACCGACGGCCAGGCCATGGGCCTCCGAGCCCGCGGCTTCGAAGGCTTCCTCAAAAAGCCCTTCCAGGTCCGCCAGGTCATCCAGGCGATCGAAAAGGCCCACGCCCTGGTGGCGTAACCGCTTCCACGCCCCGAGCAAGCCTCGACAACACCAAGCCAAACGTCACGGCACGACGGGGTTTTCCCTGGCGTGCCGTGGTTCGTCTGCGGTTGCACACCGCCAGCTGCGTCTACAGGCGCTTGCCTGCGATGAATCGGTCGACAAGCGCGCCCGCATCCTCGGCCAACTTCCGCTCGATCGCGTCCGCTTCGGCCCGATCGCGGGCTGCGCTCTCCGCCAAGTCGGCGATCTGATCCTCAATTAACTCGTCCAGCCGCACCACGGGAAAATCGGCCACATCGCCGGGGTCAAGATGCGGGATGCTGGTGCCGTATGCGGCACGGATGAGCAGCGGTCGCCCGTGCGTGCGGTGCGTCAGCGTTACGAGCAGATAGCCAGCGCGAATCTTGGATTTGTCCGCGACAATGCGAATGAGATCGTGAGAGAAGAATGTATTTCGGTGGTAGTCCGTCATCAATGCGGCGGCACCGTTGAGGCCATAGACCTGCCCGGAGCACGCCATCACGATCCAGCCGGGTTCGACGAAAAAGTCTCGGTGGTTGTCGGCGGGGTCAACCAGAATGCGCTTTGTCTCCTGCGGATTGACGGTGAAAAGCTCGTCGGCGCTCAGGTACGGGATTCCGTCCTCCCCGTAATGCCGAGCAAACCGGGTCATCCACCAGACTCGCTCGGCGACGTCGCCGAGCCGATCACAGCGCTTGAACCGCTTGAAAATTGAGGCGGCGTATGGCGTGTGGTACGCGGCTTCGAGCCGTCGGCGACCACTGAACATAGCTGCGGCCCGCACGATAAAGCCCTCCTCCTTGTCGGCGGGCTTCACGTTGCCAACTGCCTTGGCGAAAGCGGAATCCGCTTCGGTTGACAAGCGATGGGATTCATTGCGAAGGTGGAGCAGCCGAGCGGCTCGTTTCTTGAAGTCATCCGCAATGGCATCCGGCACGGTCGGGATGGGCAACGCTTCGAGGTGCGAGGTTTCCAGATGCTTGATAATGTGGCCGTACTGCGCGCCGGTCGCCATCGCGCGGACCTGCGGGGCGTGGAGGTAGGCGTAGAGCCAGCCCCATTGCCGCTTGTCCTTGGGTTGCACGCGCAAGAGGTCATCTGAGACGATGATTCCTTTATGGGCGTCATACGCAAGCGTGGGCCGCCCGACGGAGCCGGACCGTGTGACAAGGATTGTGCCCTCATCGACAAAGCAGTCCTTCGCGCCCTCGACCTTGCCCATTGCAAGGAACTTGCGGGGCACGGGTCGAACGTCGAAAACCTGCGTTGCTGCGAGAAAGGGCGTGCCGTACTCGGGCGAAACGAGGATGCCTTTGAGGCGACCCGGTTGCGTGACGTTGCCGAGATCGCCGAAGGGAACCCAACCATCGCCCTGCGCCTCAATGGCGGCGCGGATGCCGAAACCGGAGGACAGGTACGTTTCCGCCTCCATCCGCCGATCACCGGCGAACAGCAGCGACGCAGGAACGCTCGCCGACTTGAGTTTGTGGTACGGCCAGAGTTCGCGCGGCTTGGGCGGAGGCGCAACTAGTCTTGCTCGGAGAGCCATCGGCGGAACTCCTGAGCAATCTGCTGGGTGTTGTCGTCCTCGATCTTGCGCCGCACGGTCACCGGGCGGTGGACCGGCACGCCGTCCACGTACTCCACTTCCTTCGTCTCGACCTCTTCCACCATCTCATTGCCCTTGGCATCGCGGACATAGGTCCGGTTGCCGCGCTTGTCGTGTCCAACGTGGTTGGCCACGGCCATGAAGACGGGGTAGTCGTTGATCTTGCCCGCCGCGCCTTCAAGCCGGACCTGTTCGTCGGTCTTGCGTTGCAGCACGAGGACGCTGGTTTGGATGCTGACGAAGGGCTGGAACGTGTCGGGGTGCAGGTCGATAGACGCGAGCACGCGGGCGTGCCGCAAAATCCACTCGCGCACGTACCCGAGGCCGGGTGAGCCGAGGATGCCATCGGGCAGGACGATCGCCGCGCGGCCCGTGCCGGGTTTCAAGAGGCGGATGCAGCGTTCGATAAACAGGATTTCCGGCGGCTGGGAGCGGTGGACCTGCCCGGCCTTGGACCACGTGTCCGCTTTCTTGTCGTACGACCACGAATGCCCAAGGTCGTATTGCTCCAGAATCGACGGGTCGGTGACGGGGATTTTCGAGCCAAAGGGCGGGTTGGTAAAGAGCAAGTCCACTTCGCCAATGATGTCCCGCTTGCGAAGTTCCGCGTCCCACAGCGTCGGCGATTCGAGCGAGTTGGCTTGGAACAGCCCGCCCGCGCCGTCATTGTTCATCACCATGTTCATCTTGCTGGCCTTCACCAACTCCGGGTTGAAGTCCATGCCGACGATGAACGACTCGGCGTACTTGCGGATGCGCTCGACTACACCGCGTTGCTGCGCGCTGCCATCGCGTCGGTTCTTTGCTCGCTCCGCTGCGGCAATCTTGTTGATCACATGATTCATCGCCGTGATAAGGAAGCCGCCCGTTCCACAGGCGGGGTCAAGCACCAACTGCTTTTCGCCCGGGTCGAGCATGGACACGGCCATCTGACAGATATTGCGGGGCGTGAAGAACTCGCCCCGGTCGCCGCGAAGGTTGGACCCGACGATTTCTTCGTAGGCGCGTCCTTTGACGTCGATATCGCTTTCAAGCAAGGAGTACATCTGCAACTGCGTGACCAGGTACGCCAGCACCACGGGCTTCAGGTCAATGGCTTCCGACGCCTTGAAGATCGTGGGGTAGTCGTCCTTGACGGCCTGGAACAGGGCTTCCAGCCGCTTTTGCACCTTCAAGGGGCCGTTGAGCCCATGGCGCTCGTTTGCGCCGGCGTAGAAGGCGATCTCGTCATTGTGCCGCTCGTCACGAATCTTGCAGAAGATGAGTTTGAGCAACTCCCAGAACGCTTGGGGCTTTGGGAGGCCCTGGTTGGCGGCGATGTAGTTGTGGCAACGCCGGAACGCGAACAACAGCGCGTCGGACGTGGCGGGTTTGAGTTGGTCGAAGCGGGGCCGATCTTCCGCTTCGTCGGCCCTGCCAAACTCGGGCAGGTCGGGGACTTCCTCGACCGTCACCATGCCGCCTTTGACCACGCGGCGGTAGCAAAACCGCTCGATGCCGTTGGTCCACATGCCGTACTGGACGTTCGGGCAGGCGGCCATGTAGGACTGGAGTTGCCCCACGCCGTCTTTCTTGTCCGCCGACTTGACGGTCGAAGCCTTGCACTCGACGATCAGGACCGCGTTCTCTTGTTCGTGCGAGGTCTGGGGCGGGAAGATCACCAGATCGGCCCGTGGTTTTCGTGTGCCGACCCGGACGGTGAACTCGACTTCGATGTCTGCCTTGGCGTACTTGTACTCGCGCACCAGCGACTTGGCGATTTCCTGTCTGACGTACTCTTCCGGGGTCTCGGGCCGCTGGGTTTTGCCGTCGATGAAGTCGAGGAGCTTCCCCTGTTCAACGATGATGGCGGCTACGGGGGATTGGGTCACCGAAGCGGACAGCCGCTGGGCGAACAGTTCATCCTTCGGGCTTGCTGTTCTGGCTGCCATTCGCGAGTCCGCCCTTTCGGTCTGCGACCATCACGCGTGGCAATATGGCGCGGCTTGCTCCGGGCGTCAATTTCCTCCGCCCCGGCCCCATCCGCATCCTCACCCCTGACTGAAAAACCGGCTCGGCGAGCCCATCAACTCCCGCAGCCGGTCGTGGGCCCGGGCCCGCATCATGTACACCGCCCCGTGGCTCTTCTTCAGTTCCGCCGCCACCTCTTCCACGCCGTGGCCCTGCAGGTCGTACATGCGGATGACCGTCGCGTAGTCCGGCGGCAGGTCCTTCAGCGCCCTGGCCAGCGCGCTCTCGGCCTCGTCCATCGCCACCACGCGGCTGGGCGTCGTATTCGTCGCCCCCAGCATCTCGATGAACGCCGCGGAGGTGGACATCGACTTCGCCGCGGTGGCGCGCTTCCTCGGATCGGGGCGCTTGTCGGCCTCCAGCGCACGAATCGCGTCCCTGAGGTTGTTGTCGGCGATGCGGCGCATCCACGCCTGGAATCCCGCCAGCGTGCGGTTCTGCAAAGACCCGATGTGCGAGAAGACCTCGACGAACGTGACCTGCATCACGTCGTCCTCGTCGAGGGCGCTCCGCCACACCGCGCCGATCGACGCCTTGATGTGGGCGCGGACGTCCCCCGACTGGTGCGCCAGCAGGTGGCTCAGCGCATCCTCATCGCCGCGCGCCGCCTTTTCGACCATCCCGTCGCCGGGCGCGGACGCGCCGGGCCCCGCTCGCTCGTCCATGACTCACCTCACGCGCTCTGCTCGGGGTCGCGCGGGCTGAAACCCACGCCGCCCCGGCGGCTTCAAAGCCTACCCGCAACCGGCACGGCCCCAAAGCGTCACTGCACGCCCGCGGGTCAGTGTTCATCCCCCTCGACGTTCATCCCCCTCGAAAAGACCGGGCGCT